>NZ_JAKRNG010000003.1:0-142747 GCF_022347125.1 Helcobacillus sp. ACRRO | reverse complement strand
GCCGCTGCAACGTCATCTACGCCATGCTCCGCGACGGCACCTACTACCAGCCACCGACAACCGCCCCTACCCCCGAGCCGACCGCTCTCGCGGCTTGACTCGAAACATAGGGACACCCCCCAGTGCACCGGGGCGGCGGAGCGGCCACGGGCTGCCCACACTTCCAGTCATCCCCAGTCCCTGCGGGCCCCTCGTGGCGCATCGAGGCCCCTTCGTAGCATCAGCGCATGCTGTTCTCACGTGTGACCGATCGCCTGCCCGCTGCACGTCGTAGTCTGCGCCGACATCGACGCATCCTCCTCCTGCTCCTGGTCACGGCGATCCTCGCCCAGGGGGTGCAGGCGGCGGCGCGCAGCCTCAGCCCCGGCACAGCGCATGCCGCTGAGGCGGGGGCATCGGGCGGGACAGGGCATGGGGACGAATCGGGATCCGATGCACGCTCAGCACCCGGGACGGACGGGTCGCACAGACCCGCTGAGGGCCGGGCGGTGATCGCCGTGCAGCTGCGCGATGACGCCCTGCTGACACTCCTCACACCCGGCACCGCGATCACCCTCGTGTGTCCGGGCGGCCCCGAACCGACAGCGCCCGCCATTGAGGCTCGTGTGCACTCCGCGGGTGCAGCGCTGCCGGAAGAAACGGAGATCACAGCCGGATCAATAAGTCCGCGCACTCCCGCAGTACTGGTCGACATCCCCGCAGATGCGGTGTCGTCCGCGGCACAGTGCGCGGATAGAGGTACTGCAACAATCGCGGTGATCGGGTAGGTTCTCTTCCTGAAGATCGGCCCACTGCGGTCGTTCCGTCCCCTCCTCGAAAGGAACACTCATGAAGGGCTTCCGCGACTTCATCATGCAGGGCAACGTCATCGACCTCGCCGTCGGCGTCGTCATCGGCTCTGCTTTCACCGCTCTCGTCGGCGCATTCGTCACCTACGTGATCACCCCGATCCTCTCCGTGTTCAACACCGGCGGCATCGCCGGCTTCGGTCCGCGCATCATTCAGGACAACCCGGCGACTCAGATCAACATCGGCATGCTGCTGTCCGCGGTGATCACGTTCCTCATCACCGCCGCCGTGGTGTACTTCGTGTTCGTCGCCCCGATGACGAAGGCTCGCCAGATGGCCCGCGTCCGCAAGGGCCTGCCGGCCGTCGAGGAGGACCCGGTCGCTGAGGACATCGCTCTGCTCACCGAGATCCGCGACCTGCTCGCCGGCGACCAGCGCCACCCGCAGACCGGCACCCCGCGCGTCAACGAGTGATCGCATCCGGTCGATTCGGTCAGCGTTCGCGAGCCTGAGCCGCGACCGACCCCACCGCACACGAAGCGGGATCCTCTTCTGGAGGGTCCCGCTTCGTCGCTGTCCGCGCCGGTACAGTGGCCGTCGTGACCTCCTCCCCCGCCGACTCCCACCGCACGAGAGAACCAGTGGCATCGTTGCCGCGACGCGACCTGTTCCGCCTCATCGCCGACTGGTTCGATGAGCATCGTCGCGATCTTCCATGGCGGCGCCCGTCGGTCTCCCCGTGGGGCGTGCTCGTCAGCGAAGTGATGAGCCAGCAGACCCCGGTGGGCCGCGTCGCCCCTGCATGGGTGGAGTGGATGGAGACCTGGCCCACCCCCGCCGACCTCGCCACCGCCGATCCGGCGGATGTTCTGCGGGCATGGGGCTCGCTCGGCTACCCGCGCCGAGCGCTGCGCCTGCAGGAGTGCGCGCAGGCGATCACAGATCGGCACAACGGCCGTGTCCCCGGCGACCCGGAGCTCCTGCGCGCCCTGCCCGGCATCGGAGAGTACACCGCCGCTGCAGTCGCGTCCTTCGCATTCGGTCAGCGGATCCGCGTGCTCGACACGAACATCCGGCGCGTGATCGGGCGCGTCATCTCCGGTGAGTTCGACCAGCGGCCGTCGTCGACTGCGGCGGAGCGCTCCCTCGCGGATTCGCTGCTGCCGGCGAGCGCGGGCGACAGTGTCATCTGGAACGAAGGCATCATGGAGCTCGGCGCGCTGATCTGCACCGCCCGGTCCCCACGCTGCGACGACTGCCCGCTCGCTGCGCACTGCACCTGGAACGTCGAGGGCCGACGGGTTCCCGAGGTGCGCCGCTCCCCCGTGCAGAAGTTCGCCGGCACGGACCGTCAGCTGCGCGGCCGCGTTATGAAGCACCTGCGCCAGGCGACGGGTGCGGCCGCTTCGGAAGCGGATCTGCAACGAGCCGCTGCGACGGATGACGCCCGCTTTGCGCGCATCCTGCAGTCACTGCTCACTGATCGTCTCGTCCACCGGGTGCCGACGGGCTCCGCCGGTGACGCAGCGATCGCGCTCGGACCGCCGCCGCGAGCCGTTCGATGATCAGCGACAGCACCACCGCCACCGCCAGCGAGACGATCACCCCGATCAGCCGGTGGCTGGTGAACCACTGCCCTGCGATCGCCCCGACCGCGGCGCCGTAGGTCGCCCAGCAGAACGTTGCCACGAGGGACCGGCTGAGGAACCTGCGGTGCTCGTAGCCGAGTGCGCCGGCGGAGAGGTTGACGGCTGTGCGGCCGAACGGGATGTAGCGGGCGGTCATGATCCACAGGAACCCGTGGCTCTCCAGCCCCGCTTCAGCAGCCTCCATTCCGGCCTGCATCTTCGGGCGCTGAAGGAACCGCAGGCGGTGCAGCGGCACCCGTCGGCCGATGAGGAACGTGAGGTTGTCTCCGAGGAACGCGCCGACCCAGGCTGCCGGGACGAGCAGCCACAGAGTGGGCGTGCCGCCCGAGGACCACAGGGAGGCGAGGGTGACGAGCACGGATTCGCTGGGCACCGTGGGGAAGAACGCGTCCACGAACGCGCACGCGAACATCACCAGGTGGATCCACCAGGCGTCGGCGACGCCGGCGATCCACACCTCCAGCTGATGCATCCAGGCGGTCATGGGCGGTGCTCTCCGGTCACGGATCGACAGCGCCCCGCCCGGCGGAACCGGACGGGGCGCCTGCGCTGTCAGGTCAGCTGTTCTCGCTGAGGCTCTCGACGGTCACCTCGGTGTCCAGTTCGGTCACCGTGCCGTCCTTGCCCCGGCGGGAGAACACGAATTCGCCGAGCGGTCCCTCACCGCGCGCATCGATGAGGATCTCGTCGCCGGCGTGGACACGACCGAACAGGATGTGCTCGGAGAGGGTGTCCTCGATGTCGCGCTGGATGGTGCGGCGCAGCGGCCGGGCACCGAGGACCGGGTCGTACCCCTTCTCGGCGAGCAGCTGCTTGGCGGGCTCGGTGAGCTCCACCGTCATGTCGCGCTCTTCGAGGCGGTCGTCGAGCCTGTGGATCATGAGGTCCACGATCTGCTTGATCTCCTCGAGGCCGAGCTGCGGGAACACCACGATGTCGTCCACGCGGTTGAGGAACTCGGGGCGGAAGTGCTGCTTGAGCTCCTCGTGCACCTTGCCCTTCATCCGCTCGTAGTCGGTGGAGAGGTCACCGCCGGCCTGGAAGCCGATGGAGACGCCCTTGGCGATGTCCTTCGTGCCCAGGTTGGTGGTCATGATGATGACGGTGTTCTTGAAGTCCACCATGCGGCCCTGCGAGTCGGTCAGACGGCCGTCCTCGAGGATCTGCAGCAGCGAGTTGAAGATGTCGGCGTGGGCCTTCTCCACCTCGTCGAACAGGACCACGCTGAACGGCTTGCGGCGCACCTTCTCGGTGAGCTGACCGCCCTCGTCGTAGCCGACGTATCCCGGCGGGGAGCCGAACAGACGCGAGGAGGTGTGCTTCTCCCCGAACTCGGACATGTCGAGCTGGATGAGCGCTTCCTCATCACCGAACAGGAACTCGGCCAGAGCCTTCGCCAGCTCGGTCTTGCCGACACCCGTGGGGCCGGCGAAGATGAACGAACCACCGGGGCGCTTAGGGTCCTTGAGGCCGGCGCGGGTGCGGCGGATCGACTGCGACAGGGCCCGCACGGCCTCGTTCTGGCCGATGACGCGCTTGTGCAGTTCGTCCTCCATGCGCAGCAGGCGCGTGGACTCCTCCTCGTTCAGCTTCATGATTGGGATGCCGGTGGAGGCGGCGAGCACCTCTGCGATGACGTCCTCGGTCACCACGGAGACGGTGTCGTTCTCGCCTTCGCGCCAGGCCTTCTCCTTCTCCTTGCGCTCCTCGGTGAGGCGCTGCTCCTCATCGCGGAGGCTGGCGGCCTTCTCGAAGTCCTGGGAGTCGATCGCCGCTTCCTTCGCCTTGCGGGACTCCTCGATCTTCGATTCGTAGGCCTTCAGCTCCGGCGGCACGGTGAGGCGGCGGATGCGCAGGCGCGCGCCGGCCTCATCAATCAGGTCGATCGCCTTGTCCGGCAGGAAGCGGTCGTTGATGTACCGGGCGGCAAGGTTCGCCGCGGAGACGAGGGCGTCATCGGTGATGGTCACCTTGTGGTGCGCCTCGTAGCGGTCGCGCAGACCCTTGAGGATCTCCACGGTGTGGGCGATCGACGGCTCGTCCACCTGGATCGGCTGGAAGCGGCGCTCCAGCGCGGCGTCCTTCTCGATGTGCTTGCGGTACTCCTCGATGGTGGTGGCGCCGATGGTCTGCAGTTCGCCGCGCGCCAGCATCGGCTTGAGGATGTTGGCGGCGTCGATCGCGCCTTCGGCGGCGCCGGCACCGACGAGGGTGTGGATCTCGTCGATGAACAGGATGATGTCGCCGCGGGTGCGGATCTCCTTCAGCACCTTCTTCAGGCGCTCCTCGAAGTCACCGCGGTAGCGGGAGCCGGCCACGAGGGACCCGAGGTCGAGGGTGTACAGCTGCTTGTCCTTGAGCGTCTCGGGCACGTCGCCGCGGACGATGGCCTGGGCGAGGCCCTCCACAACGGCGCTCTTGCCGACGCCCGGCTCGCCGATGAGGACCGGGTTGTTCTTCGTGCGGCGGCTGAGCACCTGCATGACGCGCTCGGCCTCCTTGTCGCGGCCGATCACCGGGTCGAGCTGGTTGTCGCGCGCAGCCTGCGTGAGGTTGCGGCCGAACTGATCGAGCACGAGCGAACCGGAGGGCTGGCCCTCCTGCTGGCCGCCGCCGGCGTTGACGGTCTCCTTGCCCTGGTAGCCGGACAGGCGCTGGATGACCTCCTGGCGCACTGCCGACGGCTCCGCACCCAGGCGGGTCAGGACCTTGACGGCGACGCCGTCGCCCTCGCGCAGCAGGCCGAGCAGGATGTGCTCGGTGCCGATGTAGCCGTGCCCGAGCTGCAGCGCTTCGCGCAGCGACAGCTCCAGCACCTTCTTAGCGCGCGGAGTGAAGGGGATGTGCCCGGTCGGTGCCTGCGAGCCCTCGGTGATGATCTCGCGGACCTGCTCACGCACGCCCTCCAGGGTGACGCCGAGCGCCTCCAGGGCCTTGGCACCGACGCCCTCGGCCTCGTGGATCAGGCCGAGCAGGATGTGCTCAGTGCCGATGTAGTTGTGGTTGAGCAGCCGGGCCTCATCCTGGGCGAGGACGATGACGCGACGGGCACGGTCGGTGAAACGTTCGAACATGCTTCTCCTCAGTCTGGTCGTCAGATGGTACGAGCCTATGCGGGATGCCCCTGGGAACGCGCTCCTGTTCGCCACAGGGTGAAACGGTTCGGGACCGGCTCACCTGCCTGCGGCGGACGCAATCGGTCGATAGGATCGGGGGCGGACACGCGATCTTGTGAAGGGAAGTCTGATGCCGACTCGGTCGTCGAGAACAGTGAACGCGAGCACAGCTGATGCGGTGCTGATCGGCGGCGGAATCGCCAGCGCCACCCTGGCGGCGCTGCTGACCGAACTGGAACCCGACTGGCGGATCGTGGTGCTGGAGAAGCTGCCGAAGGTGGGCCAGGAGGCGTCGGATGGCTGGAACAACGCCGGCACCGGCCACTCCGCTCTGTGCGAGCTGAACTACACCCCGCAGGACGTCGACGGGTCCGTCAGTCCGAAGAAGGCCATCAGCATCAACGAGCAGTTCCAGCTGTCGCGGCAGTTCTGGTCGCACCTGGTGGAGACCGGCAGCATCGCCGATCCGTCCGCGTTCATCCACTCGGTTCCGCACATCAGCTTCGTGCGCGGCCTGGAGAACGCCGACTACCTGCGCCGTCGCCACGAGGCCCTCTCCCAGAACCCCCTGTTCCGCGACATGGAGTACACCACCAGTCACGCGGAACTGTCCGAGTGGGCGCCGCTGATCACCCGGGGGCGCCCGGAGACCGAATCGATCGCCGCGACCCGTTCGCTGGACGGCACCGACGTCAACTTCGGCGAGCTCACCCGCATCCTCTTCGATGCCGCGTCGAAGCAGGGCACCGAGGTGCGCACGGGCCGCACCGTCACCTCTCTGCGCCGCATGGGCCGCGACTGGGGTGTGATGTCCCGTGGCACGGACGGCGATGTCTCTGTGGTGCGTGCTCCGTTCGTGTTCGTCGGCGCCGGCGGCAATGCCCTGCCGCTGATGCAGGACGCCGGGATCGATGAGATCCGCGGGTTCGGCGGCTTCCCGATCTCCGGTGAATGGCTGCGCTGCACGAACCCGGACATCGTCGCCGACCACAGCGCCAAGGTGTACGGCAAGGCCGCCGTCGGCGCCCCGCCGATGAGCGTGCCGCACCTGGACACCCGGTACATCAACGGCCGCCGCGAGCTGATGTTCGGCCCCTACGCCGGCTGGTCGCCGAAGTTCCTCAAGACCGGGTCCAACGCGGACCTGCTGCGGTCGGTGAAGCCCTCGAACATCGGCCAGATGCTGGCCGTCGCCCCGCCGAACCTCGACCTGATGACGTACCTGGTGGGCGAGCTGACCAAGACCTTCAAACAGCGCGTCGCCTCCCTCCAGGAGTTCATGCCGAGCGCCAACGCGGACGACTGGGAGCTGATCACCGCCGGTCAGCGCGTCCAGGTGATCGCCCCCGACAAGGACCGGCTCGGCGTGCTGCAGTTCGGCACCCAGCTGATCACCACCGCTGACGGCTCCATGGGCGGCATGCTCGGCGCCTCCCCCGGCGCGTCCACCTCGGTGGAGATCATGCTGCGCATGCTCGAAGCCGTGTTCCCGCAGCGCTCCAGCACCTGGGAGCCGAAGGTCCGCGCCATGGTGCCGAGCTGGCGGAAGCCGCTGAGCCAGGACCCGTCGGCCGCGACGGCCTACCTGGACCGCACCGCCGAGGTCCTCGGCCTCAACCGGTGACCCCCACGCCGACCCCCGCGGCGCCCAGCGTCCGCACCCCCGTCGAGGAGGATCGATGAGAATCGCACTGATGGCCACCTGCCTGGCGGACGTGATGGCCCCCGATGTGGCCCGCTCCACCGTCGAGCTGCTGGAGCGGCTCGGCCACGAGGTCGTGTTCGACAAGCGGCAGACCTGCTGCGGACAGATGCACACCAACACCGGCTACTTCCGCGAGGCCGCGCCCGTGGTCCGGCAGTTCGTGGACGTTTTCGAACCGCAGCTGGAGGACGTGGACGCGATCGTGATGCCGTCGGGCTCCTGCGCCGGCGCCGTCCGCGACCAGCACGCCCTGGTGGCCCGCCGCGCCGGTGATGCCGACCTCGAGGAGCGCGCCGGCCGCGTCAGCGCGAAGACATACGAACTGTCCGAACTGCTCGTGGACGTGCTGAAGGTGACCGACGTGGGCGCGTACTTCCCCCACACCGTCACCTACCACCCCACCTGCCATTCGATGCGCTTCCTGAAGGTCGGTCCGCGCCCCCTGCGACTGCTGCGCGCCGTCGAGGGCATCACCGTGGTGAACCTGCCGGAGTCCGACACCTGCTGCGGCTTCGGCGGCACCTTCTCGGTGAAGAACGCGGAGACGTCCAACGCGATGGTCACCGACAAGGCGAACAACGTGGTGAAGTCCGGCGCCGACTTCGTGGTCGCCGGTGACGCCTCCTGCCTGATGAACATCGGCGGCAAGCTCGCCCGGCAGGGGCAGCGGCCACGGCCGATCCATCTGGCGCAGATCCTCAACAGCACGAAGGAGAACCCGTTCGTGCCGTCGTCGACTCTTCTGGGGAGGGCCTCATGACCACCGTGAACCTCGGAATGCCCCGGGTGCGCCCACCGTACGCCTCCGCCTCGTCGGCGCTGATGGGGGCCGACGGGTTCCGCGACGCCGCGAAGGGCGAACTGCAGGACGATCAGCTGCGCGCCAACCTCGCGCACGCCGCCGGAGGCATCCGCACCAAGCGCGCCAAGGCAGTGCGCGAACTGCGGGACTTCCAGCAGCTGCGCAGCGCCGGCAGTGCCCTGAAATGGCACGTCACCGACCACCTCCCGGAGCTGCTGGAGCAGTTCGAGGAGGCGTTCACCGCCGCCGGCGGCACGGTCCACTGGGCGCGCGACGCCGACGAGGCGAACCGCATCGTCACCTCCCTCGTCCGCGACGCGGGCAGTGAGAAGGTGCTGAAGGTGAAGTCGATGGCCACGCAGGAGATCCGCCTGAACGAGGCCCTCGCCGATGCCGGCATCACCGCCGTGGAGACGGACCTCGCCGAACTGATCGTGCAGCTCGCCGGGGACACGCCCAGCCACATCGTCGTGCCGGCGATCCACCGCAACCGTCGGCAGATCCAGCAGCTGTTCCGCGACCATCTCCCGGGCGCGCCCGCTGATCTCGGCGACGACCCGCAGGAGCTGACCGCGGCGGCGCGCCGTTTCCTGCGCGAGCAGTTCCTCGACATGGACACAGCCATCTGCGGCGCGAACTTCGCGGTCGCCGAGACCGGCACCCTGAGCATTGTCGAGTCCGAGGGCAACGGCCGCATGTGCCTGACCCTGCCGTCCACGCTGATCGCGGTGATGGGCATAGAGAAGCTCATCCCCACCTTCCAGGACCTCGAAGTGTTCCTGCAGCTCCTGCCGCGGTCCTCCACCGGTGAGCGGATGAACCCGTACACCACGATGTTCACCGGCACGCGGGCGGCCGACGGGCCCGAGAATCTGCACATCGTACTGCTGGACAACGGCCGCTCCGCGGTCCTGTCCGACCCGCACGGGCGGTCCGCTCTGCACTGCATCCGATGCTCCGCCTGCCTGAACGCCTGCCCCGTGTACGAACGCGCCGGCGGACACGCCTACGGCTCCACCTACCCCGGCCCCATCGGCGCGATCCTCTCACCCCAGATGACCGGGATGGAGGGCGAGGACAATCCGAACGCCACCCTGCCGTACGCATCCTCGCTCTGCGGCGCCTGCTACGACGTGTGCCCCGTGAAGATCAACATTCCTGAGATCCTCGTGCACCTGCGCTCCCGCGATGTCGACGAGCGCGCCGAGGCCGGCGCCAAGCGCAACCAGTGGGATGCGGCGATGGCCGGGGCGTCGAAGCTGATGAGCAGCCCCGGCACCTACGACGCCGTTGTCCGCGCCTCCGCCCTCATCGGCCGCGCGAAGCCCCGCGGCAACTTCTCAAACCTGCCGCTGCCGATGATCGGTGACTGGACGCAGTTCCGCGACCTGCCCGTTCCCCGCGAGTCGTTCCGGTCCTGGTATACGAAGAGGGAGAAGGCTCGGCGCAGCGCCGACGCCTCGAACAAGGAGCAGAAGTGAGCGACGCGAAGACCGAGATCCTGCAGCGCCTGCGCACCGCTCTGGACCAGCCCCGACCGAATCCGATCACCGCGATCGAGGACGTCCCCCGCGACTACCAGGGCCCCGACGCGAAGGCGGAGACCACCACCGGCATCGACAAGGTCCTCGCCGCGCTGACGAAGACCCTCACCGAGTACGGGGCGGGCGTGCAGATGGTGGAGGAGGCCGATGTCGCCGACACCATCGCCGAGCTGCTCGATGAGGGCGCCGTCGCCGTGCACGCCCCTGACCTGCCGGAGGCGTGGCTGCCGTCCGCGCAGGCGCAGCTGGTGGCGGACCACGGCTCGTTGGACGCCCGCTCCCTCGATGATGTGGACGCCGTCATCACCGGCTGCCACACCGCCATCGCCATGACCGGCACTCTTGCGCTGAAGGACGACGGCATCGGCGGCCGCCGCATCATCTCCCTCATCCCGGATCATCACATCGTCGTGGTCCGGCCCGAGGACACGGTCGTGGGTGTGCCGGCGTGCGTGCAGCGGATGCGTGAGGATGACCCGTCGGCCGCGTGGACCTGGATCTCCGGCCCCAGCGCCACCAGCGACATCGAACTGGAGCGCGTGGACGGCGTGCACGGACCGCGCCGTCTCGACGTGGTGCTGATCGCCCCGCCCGCGCAGGGCGACCAGGACGCCTCATGACCGGCACTGCTTCCACCCCGTTCACCGGTGAGCTGATCGACCTGGCCGCCGGTGACTACCGCGCCCGCATCGCCGCCGTCGGCGCCGCCGTCCAGTCGCTCACCCTCGCCGGCCGCGACCTCATCCTCCCAGCCCCGGTGGATGCTCCCAACGCGGAGTACCGCGGAGCGCTGGTGGCGCCCTGGCCGAACCGGCTGGCCGACGGGGACTACACGTGGCACGGCGCCGACCACCACGTGCCCGTCACCGAAGCATCCACCCACACCGCCCTGCACGGCCTGACCTGCTTCACCGCCTTCACCGTACGGGAGCGAGCGGCGGATCGAGCAGCGCTTCACCTGGACCTGGTGCCGAGCCCCGGCTACCCGTTCCCGCTCAGCATCGACGTCGAGCACATCCTCCACGAGGAGCAGGGTCTGACCACCCGCGTAACGGCGCACCACATCGACGTCTCCCTCGGGGGCGGCGCACCCGCCCCCTACGGGGTGTGCCCCCACCCGTACCTCGTCGCCGGAACGGATGATGCCGCCTGCTGGTCCCTGGACCTGCCGGCGCGCCGCGTGCTCGCTGTGGATGACCGCAAGCTGCCCGCCGAGCTCCTGCCCGCTTCGGCGCTGCTCGGCGCCGAAGCGGCGGACGGCGCCCTGGCGCTCGCCGACGCTGCCCTCGACCATGCGTTCACGGACCTCACCGGGGGCCGGGTCGCTGTCCACTCCCCTGCCGGCACCGGCGCGGCGATCGCCTTCGATCACTCGCGCCTGCCCTGGGTGCAGGTGTACACCTCCGGCACCGCCGTGGCGGTGGAACCGATGACGTGCCCGCCGAACGCGTTCGCGACCGGCACCGACGTGATCGCGATCGATGCGGGAGACACTGTCCTGCACGAATGGACGATCGACGGCTGGTGATGCGGCGGGCCGACGGCACTCGCCGCCGTCGCCGACGTCAGATCAGCTGCCGTTGGCCGCGTGGTAGGCCTCGCGGATCTCAGCGGCGATGCGGCCGCGGTCGGACACGCGGTAGCCGTTCTCGCGGGCCCACTCGCGGATCTTCGCGGTCTCCTTCGCGGTGGTCGGTGCACCGGAGGACCGGCGTGCACGCCCGCCGACGCGACGCGCCGACGCGATCCACAGTCCGAATTCGCGGTGGAGCTTGTCCACGTTCTCCTCGGACAGATCGATTTCGTAGTTCACGCCCTGAAGCGAGAAGTTGATGGTGTCCACTGCCTTGGAGCCGTCGATGTCATCGATGAGCTCCACAATCGTCTTACGTGCCACAGTCGTCATTCCTTTGCGCAGGGGATCGTCTAACGCCCCCAGGCTATTCCCTCACCTAGTGAATATCAAGAATAGAGGTGAACAATTCGCTGAATGAATGGCGATCTATTCGGATGCGGTCTATTCTCGCCCTTCAGGCGCCGGGCTCTGAGACGACGAATCGGGTGAACCGTGATGGAGCTCCCATTCGCGTTCCGCTTCCCGCTCCGCGGCGCGCTGACCGCGGTCCGCGCGGACGATCGACCGCAGCACGAACCAGAACAGCAGGCCCACACCGATCGACGGCACCAGGGCCCCGAGCTCGAACCAGATGTCCATCGTCACTTCACCAGCGGGAACAGGATCGTCTCACGCACACCCAGGCCGGTGAGCGCCATCAGCAGTCGGTCCATGCCCATGCCCATGCCGCCGGTGGGCGGCAGCGCGTACTCCATCGCCTCGAGGAAGTCCTCGTCCAGGCGCATCGCCTCATCGTCGCCCTGAGCCGCCAGGCGGGCCTGCTGCTCGAAGCGCTCACGCTGCACCACCGGGTCGATCAGCTCGGAGTAGGCGGTGGCGAGCTCGAAGCCGCGCACATACAGGTCCCACTTCTCCACCACGCCGTCCTTCGAGCGGTGCGCACGAGTCAGGGGCGAGGTCTCCGTCGGGAAGTCCATCACGAAGGTCGGCTCATACAGGTCGTCCTCGGCGAGGTGCTCGAACAGCTCCTCCACCAGTTTGCCGTGGCCGTACTTCGGGTGGTCGAGATCCAGGTCGAGCTCGCGGGCGATCGCGCGCAGCTCATCGACAGTCGTGGACGGGGTGATGTCCCGACCCAGCCTTTCGCTGACCGTTTCGTACATGCCGATGCGCTTCCATTCACCACCGAAGTCGTATTCGGTGCCATCGGCCAGGGTGACGGTGGTGGAGCCGAAAGCGTCCAGAGCGGCCTGCTGCACGAGATTCTGCGTCAGGTCCGCCATCGTGTTGTAGTCGGCATAGGCCTGGTAGGCCTCGAGCATGGAGAATTCCGGGGCGTGAGTGGAATCGGCGCCCTCATTGCGGAAGTTGCGGTTGATCTCGAAGACCTTCTCCATTCCGCCGACGGCTGCGCGCTTGAGGAACAGTTCGGGTGCGATCCGCAGGAACAGTTCCATGTCGTAGGCATTCATATGCGTCACGAATGGGCGGGCGGCGGCGCCCGATGGAACGGCCTGCAGCATGGGGGTCTCCACCTCCATGTAGCCGCGGTTGTGGAAGTTGTTGCGCAGCGACCACATGACATCGGCGCGCAGCTTCGCGGTGGCCCGAGCCTGCTCGCGGACGATCAGGTCCACGTAGCGGCGGCGCACCCGCGACTCCTCGGAGAGGTCGGCGAACAGCACCGGCAGGGGCCGCATCGCCTTGGCGGCCATGGTCCATTCGGTGGCGAACACGGACAGCTCGCCGCGACGGGACTTCCCGATCGGGCCTTCGAAGAACACGTGGTCGCCGAGGTCCACATCGGCCTTGTACTGGGCGAAGCGCTCCTGACCCACCTTCGCGAGGGACAGCATCACCTGCAGGCGTTCGCCGGAACCGGCCTGGATGGTGGCGAAGCACAGCTTGCCGGTGTTGCGCTGGAAGACGACTCGGCCGGCGACGGCGACGACCGTGTCGGTCTCCTCGCCGTCCTCGAGGTCGGCGTACGTCGCCCGCACGTCCTCGATGGTGTCCTTGACCGGCACGGAGACGGGGTACGCCTCCTCCCCGCGGTCCAGGAGTCGCTGCCGCTTGGCGCGGCGCACACTGATCTGGTCGTTGGTGCTCTCTGCTTCTGCCTGGGGGGCGTTCTGGTCAGTCGTCATGGGGTCATTGTCTCAGCTTCCCCGAGCGGACCCATGCAGGGGTGAGCGACGCGGCACGGTGAGTGTGCGCACCTTCACCCGCCGCGCACCGAGTGGTCAGGTGCCGACGGTGATCTCAGCGTTGTCGAGCAGGCGCACGCCCTGCACCCGCGCCGCGACGATCACGACCGCGTCCCCGGTGAAGGACGAGTCGATCGGCTCGAAGGTGGCGGGGTCGACCGCTTCGGCGTAGTCCCACTGGACGTCAGTGCTGCTGGTGGCGCGCGCCTGTTCGAGAGCGTGCAGCAGCTCGGGGGCCGGCATCCGTCGGCCGCTCAGATCCTTCAGCAGGCCGGACAGAGCCAGCGCGTGCCAGCGTCCGTCCTCGTCGAGGTAGGCGTTGCGGGAGGAGCGGGCGAGGCCGGAGCCCTCCCGGGAGATGGGGGCGGGGATGATGTCGACGGGAACGTTAAAGTCCCGGACGAGGCGGCGGATGACGGCGAGCTGCTGCGCGTCCTTCTGCCCGAACACGGCGATGTCGGGCCGGATGATGATGAACAGCTTCAGCACCACGGTGGCGACGCCGTTGAAGTGCCCCGGGCGCATGGCGCCTTCGAAGACGGTGCCGATGCGCCCCACGTCCACCTGGAACGGCTCCTCGGCGGGGTACATCTCCTCGGCGCTGGGGGCGAAGAGGTAGTCGGCGAGGCCGTCGACCTTCGCGAGGTCGCCGTCGAGGTCGCGGGGGTAGCGGTCGTAGTCCTCGTTCGGACCGAACTGCAGGGGATTGACGAAGTCGGAGACGATGAGGACGTCGGACTGCTCGCGGGCGCGGCGCATCAGGGTGAGGTGCCCGTCGTGCAGGGAGCCCATGGTGGGCACGAGGCCCACCCGGCCGGTGAGGGAGGCGCGGATGTCGCGCATCTCGGCGATGGTGGTGATCAGGCGGGTCACTCGGGGTCCTCCGTGGTGTCTGTTCCCGTGGCGGGGTCGGTGTCGGCGAGCAGCCGGGCGATGGTGCGCTTCTTCGGCTCGTCCAGGTCGGTGAGGGCGAGCGCGCCGGCGGCGAGGGCCCGGTAAGTGCGGTCCACCTCCGGGCGGCGCATCTCTCGGATGGCGTCGAGGTGCTCGCCGACGGTGCCGGCGTCTCCGCGCATGACGGGCCCGGTGAGGGCGGCGGGGCCGGTGCGGAGGGTCTCATCGAGTGCGGCGTGCAGCAGCGGGGAGACGAGACGGGCGGGGTCCTCCACCCCGAGCTCGTCCAGGATGGACAGCACCTGGTTGACCAGGACGACGAGGTGGTTGGAGCCGTGGGCGAGGGCCATGTGGTAGGCACCGCGGTCCGCTTCACCGATCTCCACGGGTTCGCCCTCCATCTCGACGACGAGCGCTTTGGCGATCGGCAGGAACATGGGGGCGGCGGTGACGGCCCAGGGGCAGCCGATGAGGCGCTTGAGGTCGAGGGACATCCCGGTGAACGTCATCGCGGGGTGAAGGGCCAGCGTGATCGCGCCCTTCTCCTGCAGGGGCTTCAGCACCTCGATGCCGTAGCGGCCGGAAGTGTGGGCGATGATCTGACCGCCGGGAACGACCCCGGCGGTCGCGAGTCCTTCGGCGAGGTCGGCGAGGGCGTCGTCGGGCACCGCGAGGACCACCAGTTCGCTTCGTTCCAGGATGGTGGGCGCATCGAGGATGGGGATGCCGGGCAGCAGGTCGTCGGCGCGCTGCCGGGAGGCGTCGCTGACGGCGGCGACCCCGGTGATGGCGTGACCGGCGGCGCGCAGCGCGGAGCCGACGACGGCGCCGACCCGACCGGCGCTGATGATGCCGACGCCCATGCGGTGTCCTGGTGTGCTCACGCCTCCACGGTAGCGCGCGCACCGGACCGGCGGGGACGCGCCCACTGCTCGCGGTGAGCGAGACGACGCCTCGTCGCCGCATCGTTGTGCAGGACGGGCAGGAGCCGCAGGGCGTCAGCGGTCGGCAGGGTGAGCACCTCGGAGTCGTCGGCAGTGGTGACCCTGAGCGGCAGGAGCCCGATGCGGCGGTCGATGGGGCCCTCGAGGGCTTCGACCGTCTGGATCCGGTCCCGGGGGATGATGCGGATCCGCTTGACGAGGGTTCCGCTGCGCACCAGCACAGCATGGGGCGTCAGCATGACGCTGGTGAACCGGCGTCCGAGCGGGAACAGCCAATGGTCGGGGCGGATGCCGGGCAGCTCGGCGGCTGGGACGCGCAGCATGCGGGTGAGCATGGCGACGTCGTCCTCGGCGGAGGTCTCGGCAGCAGCATCCGCAGCGACATCCTCCGGGCCGGGGCCGCCTGCGCCCCATGCTTCAGGGGGAATGGGGAGGCCGACGGGTGCCAGCATGTGGTCGATGCTGCGCACCAGTTCATCGCCGGTGCCGACGGGAAGGATCGCGCCGTTCTCGTCGCCGTCCTCCGCTCCGGCGGTGGCCACATCCATCTGCACCCAGGCGGGGTCCCGCCACAGGAGGGGCTGGCGCAGGGTGGCGGTCTGGATCCGGTCAGCGGAGAGGTTGTCGGAGCGGGTGGTGAACAGGCCGCGCCGGGCGCGCAGGCCGGCGTCGGTGGAGCGGGAGGTGAAGCCCCAGCCCTTTTCGATGCGGTCGAGGATCAGCTTCGGTCCGGCGATGACCGCGGTGAGAACCGGGATCAGCGCGCGCATGCTGAATCCGTCGAGGACCATCGCCGTGATGGGGCCGATGGCGACCAGCACGGTGAGAATCGGCACGAACCACATGAACGGGTCGCGCATCAGTGCGTGCAGGAGCCGCTGGGTGGGCATCTGGGCGAGCAGGGTGCCGGTGGTGACGCCGTCGAGCAGGGTGCCGCGGATCCGGTCCGCGGTGCTGGCCTGCTCCTGTTCCTCGGGATCGGTGCCCGGCAGCTCCGGCACCGACTCGGCATCGGCGTCGTCGGAGGACGAAGCCGCGATCTGCAGGATCCGTCGGCGCACCTCCTCCGCGCGGGCGGAGGAGAGGTAGGTGAGGTCCAGGTGGGAATCGCCGCCGCCGACGAGCTCCACCCGCACCTTCGCCAGACCCAGCAGGCGCGGAACCAGCGGCCGGTGGATGGAGACGGAGTCGATGCGTCCGCGGGGCGCGGTGCGGCGCGTGGTGGTGATGAACCGGGACCGCAGGAAGACCCCGTCGGGCACCACAGCGTAGGCGGTGAGGCGCCACCTGATGAACGACCCGGCGACGAACAGCAGAACGACGCCCGCGAGGATGCCGAGGGCGATCAGCAGGCGGGTGAGGGTGAACTCGTCGATCAGCTCGCTGATGTTCTGTGCGGTGAGGATCGCGATGGCGCCGGCCACCACCTGCCAGCCCGTCAGCAGCGGGGTGAGCGGGTGCAGGCGCTGGAACTCGGTGTCCGGCGGGTCCTGGCGCTGCTCGGCGAGCTGCTCCGGAGTGTCCGGGGCGGTCTCCTCGGCCATCACAGCGCCGCCATCTGCTCGGCGGCTTCGCGCAGGATCACCGCGCGCAGATGCTCGGACTGCGCCTTCTCCAGACCGGGGATGGTGATGTCGCTTCCGGCGGTCTTCACCGTGATGGTGGACAGGCCGTAGCGGCGCTCGATGGGTCCCTCGTCGATCTCGATGTCCTGCACGCGTCCGAACGGCACCGCCTCGATGCTGCGGAACATGATGCCGGTGCGCAGCAGAACGTCGTGCTCGCGGACCGCGTAGGCGATGGCGCGGGTGCGTCGACCGAGCAGCAGAACGGACTGCGCCACCAGCAGGTAGAGCGGAAGCGCGAACAGGTGGGTCCACCAGGGCCACTCGAGCCAGGCGCACAGGACGTTCCAGCCTGCGGCGAGAGCGAGGACGATCAGCCACCAGATGAGGCCGGAGACGCGGCGGGCGGCGAGGAGCTTCGGGGACACGGGCGTGAGGGTGTGGTCCTCGCCCGGGAGGGGGATCGCGGAGCGGGTCATGCGGCCATCATGTCACCGCTGACGGCGGCTCCCCTCCTCCGATGGTCGAAGAGAGTGCCGACGTGCGTCGCTCAGGCCGGTGGGGCGTCCGAGACGGTGGGTGAGGGCCCCTCTGTCTCGGCGTCGCCCTCCTCCGGCGGCAGCTTGCCCCACCGTTCAGCGATGAATCCGACGATCGCGAGGACGGCGGCGCTGAGAGCGGCGAACCCAGTGGGCAGCAGCGCCCCGGTGAGGGTGCCCGTTCCGTTGATCAGCAGGAACACCAGTTCTCCTCCGAAGAATCCGGCGACGAGGGACCCGGTGATGATGGCGGCGCGGGCGAACAGCAGAGTGCGGAACGCGGTCACCATGTCGAGTTCGTGGCGGCGCGGCGCTGCGGTGTGCTCGCGTCGGCGCTCCTCGCATTCCACCATGTAGCGCCGCACCCGCAGCGCGAAGGTGAGGAGGACACCGGCGAGGGCGAGCATGGTGAGACCGGACATCCAGCCCGGCAGCGGCAGCGGCTGCCCGGCGGAGCCCAGCAGGTGGCCGAGGCCGAGCCCGAGAGCGGCAGCGATCAGCAGCAACCAGATCGCCGTGGTGACCGGGGTGGCTCGCACGCGCTCAGCCGTCCTCGGTCGGCGCTGGGGCGCTGTGCGCGGGCCCACCGGCGGGGGCCGACGGGTACCCGACCACCTCGATCCCGGGACGGATGCCGTCCCGGTCCTGGGCATCGGCGAGCAGATCCGGCACTCCGCGGCTGCGGCCCGGCAGGGTGATGGGTGTGCCGAGGCGCTCCTCGAGGTCAGCGAGGGGATGCAGCACGAATGCTCGCTCGTGGGCGCGGGGGTGCGGGAGGGTCAGCGCCGGGTCGTTCAGCTGGAGCTCACCCCAGGTGATGACGTCGACGTCCAGGGTGCGCGGTCCCCAGCGGACGATGCGCCGGCGCTGCGCGACCTGTTCGATGTGCTGGGCGAGGTCGAGCAGCTGCCATGGGCTGAGGGTGGTGTCCACGGCGATGGCGGCGTTGAGGAAGCTGTCCTGCTCCACCCCGCCGACGGGGTCCGTCTCGATTGTGGCGGACGCGGCCACCAGGTCGATGCCGTGGGCCCGTTCCAGCTCCTGCAGCGCCAGCTGCAGGTAGGCCGCGCGGTCCCCCATGTTGGAGCCGACGGCGAGGATCGCCCGCACCGGTGGGGCGTCCCGCTGGATCTGCACGAACACGGTGTCGAAGCGCATGTCGATCGGTGCGGTGGGCTTGTTGATGCGGACCTGGCAGGAGCGCACCATCGGGTGCTCTGCATGGATCCGCTCGGCGATGCGCGCCGCCAGTGCTTCGATGAGGTCCACGCTCGGGGAGTCGATGACGTCCTGGATGATCGCGGCGACGTCCGCGTAGGACACGGTGCGGTCCAGCGCGTCATCACGACCGGCGGAGCGGGTGTCCACCGACAGTCGGCAGTCGACGCGGAAGTCGTGGCCGTCGATCTTCTCCTGCTCCAGGACGCCGTGCGGGCCGTGAACGGTGAAGCCGTCCATGCCGATGACGTCCAGGGCCTCCGGCCGCCAGGCCGGCACCCCGTGGGAGAGGATCTGTTCACTGTTCAGCTCAGGCATCGGCGCCTCCGGCGATCTCGGCGGCACGGTGGGCCGACGGGTACTCGCCGTCGGCCAGGTGCGCATTGAACCCGTCGGCCTCCCCCACGCGGCCCTGCAGGGCGCTGACCACGCGGATGCCGGCGGCGGTGGCTGCGACATCGTGCACACGCACCGCCCAGGTGCCGCGGGCGGCGCACAGGGTGGAGATCGCCGCGGTGGCGGCGTCGCGGTCGCCGCCGAGGGCGGTGACGAAGCGCTTGCGGGACACCCCGACCAGCAGCGGCAGGCCCAGCTGCTCCAGAACGGCGAGCTCGCGCAGCAGGTCCCAGTTCTGCCGCCCCTTCTTCGAGAACCCGAATCCGGGGTCGAGGACGAGGGAGCCCTCCTCCACACCGGCGTCGCGGACGCGGTCGATCTGCTCGGAGAGTTCGCGGGCGACATCGCGAGCGACGTCCTCGTAGTCGGTCATGGCGTTCATGACGTCGCTGTGGCCGCGCCAGTGCATGCCGATGAACACCGGCGGGGCGCTGAGAGAGGTGCGCGCTGCGGCCACCACCGGTGCCATCTGCTCATCGGCGAGACCGGCGGAGACGTCGTTGACGATGAGGGCGCCGGCCTTCACGGACTCCTGAGCGACGGATGCGCGCATGGTGTCCACGCTGATCACGATGCCGCGCTCAGCGAGATCGCGGACCACGGGGATCACGCGGCGCAGCTCTTCGTCCTCGGTGACGCGCTCACCGCCGGGGCGGGTGGATTCGCCGCCGATGTCGATGATGTCGGCGCCGTCGGCGATGAGCTTCTCAGCGTGGGCGACCGCGTCACCGCGCTCGTTGTGGGCTCCGCCGTCGGAGAACGAATCCGGCGTCACGTTGAGCACGCCCATGGTGAGGGTGCGCCCGGCGTGCATCATCGCCTCCGGCAGTCCCTGCGGGGACGTCCAGGCGGGCGCCGATGCGGCATCGAGGAAGCCCGGCATCAGCGGCTGACCTGGCTGGTGATCAGCGACATCGCCTCTGCGCGGGTGGCCTCTTTCTTCAGCTGGCCGCGCACGGCGCTGGTGACGGTGGCCGAACGGGGCGAGCGGACGCCGCGCATCGACATGCACATGTGCTCGGCCTCCATCACCACGATCGCCCCGAGGGCGCTGATCTCCGACATGATGGCGTCCGCGATCTGGCTCGTAAGGCGCTCCTGCACCTGCGGGCGCGCCGCGTAGCCCTCGACCACGCGGGCGAGCTTCGACAGGCCCACCACCTTCCCGCTGGGGCCGGGGATGTACCCAACGTTCGCGGTGCCGTGGAACGGCAGCAGGTGGTGTTCGCACATCGAATAGAACGCGATGTCGCGGATGATGACCATCTCGTTGTGCTCAACATCGAACTGTCGCGCCAGGTGCTCCTTCGGGTCCTCGTGGAGGCCGCGGAACACTTCGGCGTACATGCGGGCGACCCGACCCGGGGTGTCCAGGAGTCCGTCGCGCTGGGGGTCCTCACCGACGGCGGCGAGGATCTCCTTCACCGCTGCTTCGATGCGGTCGAGGTCGACCGGCGACTCACCGGGGTTCGGGGTGCTCGGCTCGGTGGTCACGCTCACGCTCCTGGGATCGGGGGCTCGTCGCCGCCGGGCTGCGGCAGCTCGGGTGGGGTGGGGCTCAGCGGTTCGCCGGCGCCCTTGTTCTCGGTGCCGTCGGGCTCGCCGCTGATCTGCCCGGGTGCGCCGCCCACGAGGGGCTCGTGGAACACGGGCCGGGTGGAGGAGGACTGCCAGACCTCGCGCGGCGCGCGCTTCTTCACGTTCGCGAAGATGTCCGCGAGCTGGTGCTCGTCCAGGGTCTCCTTCTCCAGCAGCTCCTCCACGAGGCGGTCGAGGACATCGCGGTTCTCGCGGATGATCTGCCAGGCCTCATCGAGGGCGTTGTCGAGCAGGCGGCGGATCTCGTTGTCGATCAGCTCCGCGGTCTCCGGGGAGTAGCGCGGGCCCTGGCCCTGCTGCATGCCGACGAACACTTCGTCCTGGTCGCTGGCGAGCGCCACCTGGCCCACCACATCGCTCATACCGAGCTGGGTGACCATGGTGCGGGCGATCTTCGTGGCGTTCTGCAGGTCCGAGCTGGGGCCGGTGGTGACGTCGTGGAAGATGCCCTCCTCCACGGCGTACCCGCCCATCGCGTAGGCGAGGCGGTCCAGCAGCTCATTGCGGGACTGGTAGTTGCGGTCCTGGGTGGGGACCACCATCGTGTAGCCGCCGGCGCGGCCGCGCGGCAGGATCGTCACCTTCGTGACGGGGGCGGAGTTGTTCAGCGCCGCCGCCACGAGCGCGTGGCCGCCCTCATGGTAGGCGGTCATCTGGCGCTCGCGCTCCGTCATGACCTTCGAGTACCGCTGCGGACCCATGGAGACGCGGTCGATCGCCTCGTCCAGGGCGCGGTTGTCGATGATCTGGTTGCCGCTGCGGGCGGTCAGCAGCGCCGCCTCGTTGAGGACGTTCGCGAGGTCAGCGCCGGACATGCCGATGGAGCGGCGGGCGATGTTCTCGAAGTCGATGTCATCGGCGAAGGGCTTGCCCTTGGCGTGGACCTGGAGGATCTTCAGGCGGCCCTTGAGGTCGGGCGCCTCCACTGCGATCTGGCGGTCGAAGCGGCCGGGGCGCAGCAGCGCCGGGTCGAGGATGTCCACGCGGTTGGTGGCAGCGATGAGGATGACGTTCTGGTTCTCCTCGAAGCCGTCCATCTCCACGAGCATCTGGTTCAGGGTCTGCTCGCGCTCGTCGTGACCGCCGCCCATGCCGGCGCCGCGGTGGCGACCGACGGCGTCGATCTCATCGATGAAGATGATGGCGGGGGCGTTCTCCTTCGCGGTGGAGAACAGGTCGCGCACGCGCGAGGCGCCGACTCCGACGAACATCTCCACGAAGTCCGAACCGGAGATGGAGTAGAACGGCACGCCCGCCTCACCGGCGACGGCCTTGGCGATGAGAGTCTTACCCGTTCCCGGCGGGCCGTACAGCAGCACGCCCTTGGGGATCTTCGCCCCGACGGCCTGGTAGCGCTCCGGGGAGACGAGGAACTGCTTGATCTCGTCGAGCTCCTCGACCGCCTCCTGGGCACCGGCGACGTCCGCGAAGGTGACCTTCGGGGCCTCCTTGTTGAACAGCTTCGCCTTGGACTTGCCGAACTGCATGGCGCGGCCGCCGCCCTGGGCGTTCATGATGAGGAACCAGAACAGGCCGAGGAACAGCAGCAGCGGCAGGACGGAGAAGGCGAGGGTGGACAGCCAGGACGACCGCGCGATCTCGTCGGTGTAGCCCTTCTTCGGGGCGGCGTCCTCCACGGCCTTGACGACGGCGTCACCGCGGGCGGTGACGTACGGGAACTGGACCTTGGTGCCCTTGTCCTCGAACTCCTCGGTGAGGACGAGGTTCACCTGCTGCTGGTTGCCGTCGATGATCTCGGCCTGCTCGACCTTCTTGGAGTTCAGCAGCTCCAGGCCCTGCTGGGTGTCGATCTTCTGGTACCCGCCGGAGCCGAAAAGGCTGAACAGGAGGAAGGCGAGCACCGCGAGGGCGATGATCGCAACCGCCGCGGATGGGACGCGGGCCTTCTTTTTCTTTGCCATAGATGAAATGCGCTATTCCGATTCGTGGATGATGATGGGGCTACGGTAGCCGCCCGTGCTGGGCTCTGGCGAGTGGGATCAGTCCGTGTACGCCGAGGGCTTGAGAACCCCGATGTACGGCAGGTTCCGGTACTGTTCTGCGTGATCCAGGCCATAGCCCACAACGAACTCGTTGGGGATGTCGAAGCCGCAGAAGCGGACGTCGATGTCGACCTTGACGGCGTCGGGCTTGCGCAGCAGGGTGCAGATCTCCACGCTCTTGGGGCCGCGAGAGCGGAGGTTGGCGATCAGCCAGGAGAGGGTGAGCCCGGAGTCGATGATGTCCTCGACGATGAGGACGCGCCGACCGGTGATGTCCGCGTTGAGATCCTTGATGATGCGGACCACGCCGGAGGACTTGGTGCCGCTGCCGTAGGAGGACACGGCCATCCAGTCCATGTCGATCGGCAGGTCGATGCGGCGGGCGAGGTCGGCGACGATCATGACGGCGCCCTTGAGCACGCCGACGAGCAGGGGCGGCTCATCCTGGTACGCCTCCGCGATCTCGCGGCCGAGCTCGGCCACGCGGTCGGCGATCTGCTGTTCGGTCAGCAGGATGCTCTGCACATCCGGATGGTGGTCCTGGCTGGTCACGAAGGCCTCCGCTGGGTCGCTGCTGGGTGGGTGGTCACGAACAGGATGGCCCCGTTGGACCGATGCACATCGATCCTACCGGGTAGCGGGATCGGGCCCTGACCGCGGTATGCGGACAGCAGGGAGTCGGCGGCGAGCACCTGCCGGCGCAGGATCGACTTGTCCGACGGGTGCCCGCCGAGGCGGGCGGCCTCCACAGCGGCGAGCTTCAGCACCCGGGTGCGCAGGGCCCGCGCCAGCGGCGCGAGCGCGGTGGCGCTGAGGGCGAGCACGGTGCCGTCGGGGTCCTCGGCCGACGGATGCCGGCGAGCAGCGGTGAACTCCTCGGCGGCGAGGTCGTCGAGGACGTCGGCGTCATCGCGCAGGAGGTCCGCTGTGCGCACGAGCGCGGAGGTGACGTGCTCGCCCAGCACCTCCTGCAGCTGCGGCAGCGCGGCGGTGCGCACGGCGACGCGCAGCAGGTCCTGGTCCTCGTTCATGGGGTCGTCCCAGATGTCGAGGTCGAGCTGGTCGCAGATGGCGCGGGTGTCCTTGCGCCACAGCCCGGTGGTCTCATCGCGGCCGGTGCCGAGGAAGGGGCGGAGGATGCGGCCGCGCTCACGGGGAATGCCGGCCAGCGAGCGGGCGCCGGAGCCGCGGGCGAGCCCGAGCAGCACCTGTTCGGCCTGGTCGTCGAGGGTGTGGCCGAGCAGGACGGCGAGGGCCCCGGTGGCGTCGGCGATCTCATCGAGGGCGTCGAGGCGGGCGGTGCGGGCGCTCTGCTCCACTCCCCCGGGCGCATCCCGGTCGACCTGCACCCGTCGGACGGTCACCTGGTCGGCGCCGACTCGTTCGGCGGTGGTGCGGGCGCGCTCCGCCACGGAGGCGGAGTCGTCGGCGAGGCCGTGGTCGATGATGACGGCGTGAGTGCTCAGACCCAGCTTCCGGGCGCACCAGACGGCGGTGGCGAGCAGAGCAGTGGAGTCCGCGCCGCCGCTGAGGCCGACGATGATGCGGGCGGAGGCATCCGCCTGGTCGCCGTGGAGCGCGTGGTCGGTGCGGTCGGCGAGGTCGGTGAGGCGCTGCAGGAGCGCGGCGCGGACCGCTGTGCGGGCGCGCGCGATCTGCGGCGGCGGTCCCGTCATCAGGACTGCTCGCGGATCATCAGCGCGGCGGTGGTGTCCACGGCTGCGCGGGCGGCGTCCGCGTCCGCTCCGTCGAAGCCGTACACGACGATGGAGAAGCCGACCACGCGGCCGTCGGCGAGGGTGGTGACCCCGGTGAGGGAGGAGGTGCCGGCGAGGTACCCGGTCTTACCGCGGACGATGCCGCGCGCGTCGGTGACGGAGGAGGCTTCGAAGCGGTCGGCGAGGGTGCCCTCGAGCCCGCTGATGGGGACGAGGGTGAACACCTCGCGCACCGGGTCGGGCGCTTTGCCGGTGGACCAGGCGTTGAGTTCGGCCAGCAGACGCGGCGGGATGCGGTTGTCGGCGGAGAGGCCGGAGTTGTCGGCGATGCGGAGCCCGTCGGCATGCAGGCCCTCGTCACGGGCCAGCAGAATGATGTCCTCCTGGACGGCGTCGCGGGCGCCGGCGACTGTGGCCGGCTTGCCCTGCTCGGCGGCGACGAGGCGGCCGAGGACCTCCGCGGTGGTGTTGTCCGAGTGGATGAGGGTGTGGTGGATGAGGTCGCGGACGGGCGCGGACTGCACCTGGGCGATCTCAGCGGCGTCCTTCGGCACTGCGGCGCGGTTCGGCTCCCCGGTGACGGTGATGCCGTTCTTCTCCAGTTCGGCGCGGAACGCCGTGAGGGCGTCCTCCGAGGGGTTGGTGGACTTCGGTCCGTACGGTTCGCCGTCCAGGCGGCCGCCGTCGACCGCGATCGCGGTGATGGGGGCGACCCACCCACCGGAGGGCCCATTGCTGCCCCAGGCGGGGTTGACGGGATCGTCGGCGAACGCGGTGTCGTCGAGGTGCAGGGCTACGGATGTGACGCCCTGCTTCTTCAGGTCGTCGGCGGTGGCGCGGGCGAGGTCCGTGATGGAGGCGCGGGAGAGGTCCTCCTTCACCACCGGTTTCGACGCCGCGGACTCGGTGGTCAGCATCATGTCGCCGCCGCCGCGGAGGAACAGGTCCCCGCCCTTCAGATGGGTGGAGGTCGTCAGCCGGGAATCCAGGTCGATGTGGCGCGCCGCCGCGACGGACGTGAGCAGCTTCATGGTGGACGCTGGGACGCGTGCGGTGTCGCCGTCGTGCTCCGCGATGGTCTCCCCCGTGCGGGCGTCGACCACGCTGAAGGCGAGGTGGTTGTTGACCACGGGGATCTCGGCGGCGCGCATCATCGCGGCAGTGATCTGGTCGCCGGACACCGTCGGCTGGACAGCGTCCCCGGACGCATCGGCGCTGGGGTCGGCATCGGGGTCGGCGCTCGACTGACCTGCGGGAGCGCCCGAGCTGGGGTCGACGGGGGCGAGCGCCTTTGGGGCGGGCGGCGTCATCGTCTCCGCGGCGGCGGGTGGGTTGACCGGAGGGTGGCCGGAGGCGCGGTCGATCGTGATGACGCCCGGCAGAGCGTCCACGGCGTCGGCCAGTGCATAGAACCCGACGGGGACGGCAAGGCACAGACCCAGAGCTGCTGCGCGCACACTCCGCTTCATCCGCTCCCTCCCATCGAACGCGAACCCGTCGGGCATCACAGTAGCGGATCGGCGATGCTGCAGGCCGGCTGGGGATCACGGGGGTAGGGTGGACCCAATTGATGCGCCGGCCCTAGGTCGCGCGCCTGAGACCTTTTCCGTTGAGCCAATGGAGTCAGACGTGGAATTCGACGCAACGATCGAGATCCCCAAGGGGAATCGCAACAAGTATGAGGTGGAGCACCACACCGGGCGCATCCGCCTGGACCGCATGCTCTTCACCGCCACCCGCTACCCGGACGACTACGGGTTCATCGAAGGCACCCTCGGTGAGGACGGCGATCCCCTGGACGTCCTCGTTCTGCTGGAGGAGCCCACGTTCCCCGGCTGCCTGATCCGCTGCCGTGCGATCGGCATGTTCCGCATGCGCGATGAGGCCGGCGGTGACGACAAGATCCTCGCCGTCCCCGTCGAGGACAAGCGCCAGGTGCGCCGTCAGGAGCTGACCGACGTCTCCGAGTTCCACCGCCTGGAGATCCAGCACTTCTTCGAGGTCTACAAGGACCTCGAGCCGGGCAAGAGCGTGGAGGGCGCCCACTGGGAGGGCCGCTCCGCAGCCGAGGCGGAGATCCGCGCATCGTTCAAGCGCGCTGTCGAAGCGGGCCCTGAGCACTACAACGAGTACACCCCGAAGGAGTTCTTCGAGAAGGACTGATCTCTGTCCGGATCACCTGGTCCACGAGGCGGGCCCCCGATTGCACTGTGCAGTCGGGGGCCCGCTCGGCTCTGGGCGTCAGGGCGACGGTCGCTCGTCCTTCTTCGCGCCCTCGATGGTGGTGGTGTGGGCGTGGGAGAAGATCTCACGCGAGGCGTCGATGACGCTCTTGGCCACGGCGCGATTGCCGAATCCGCCGATCGCCGCGCCGAGGCCGAACGGGGCGAGGCGGCCCAGCCACACCCCGCCGAGGCGAGTCGCCGCCCGGCGCTGGATCCACTTCTTCACGCGTTTGTTGACCTGGGCCATGACGAAGTCGGGTGCGATGCCGTCCAGCACAGTGGACCACTGCGCCCCCTGCTTGCCGAGCGCCTTCGCAACGATCTCACTGCCGCGCTCACCGCCGATGATGCCGAGCGTGACCATGCGGCGGCGCTCCGGATCGGTCATGTCCACCCCGCGCACGCGCGCAACGGACAGGGCGAGGAAGGCGCATGCCTCGGCAAACGCGGCGCCTTCACCGGCGGTCAGCCCGACCGCCAGAGCGGTTCCCACGCCGGGCAGGGCGGCGGTTCCGCCGACGCCGGCGCCGGTCGCGGTGGCGAGGGTGAGGAACTGCTTCTCGATGCGCCGCACGACCTGATCATCGGTGAGCTCGGGGCGCTTGCGGCGGATGCCGTCGATGTACTTGTTCGCCAGCGGCGCCTGCAGGGCGAGCGCACGGTCGATCAGGGCGAAGTGGCGGTCGGCGATCTGGACGCCCGCCTCCTCGGGAGTCGGGATGTCCTTGCCTGCGTTCTTCGCAGCGGCCATGGGGTCTCCTTCCGGTGAGCCCTCTGCATGCCCAAAGGGGCGGGCTCAGCTGGTCTCAGGGCTGGGACGCGGGTCGGGTGTGGGCGACCTCACCGGGGTTGAGTTCGGTGATCGGGCCGGTCAGCCCGAGGTAGTCGACCGCGTCCGTCAGCTCCTCATAGTACGGAGCGTAGTCCTCCCAGATCATGGACCGATCCACGGCGCGGTCATGGCAGAGAATCCCGTCGAGGTGGTCGGCTTCGTGCTGGAAGATGCGGGCGGGCCACCCGGACCACACCTCGTCGAGGTCACGGCGGGACCCGTCGGCCCCGATGACGGTTCCGCGCACCCGCACCTGCTGGTGGCGCGGAACGATGGAGCGCCAGCCGTCCACGCTCAGGCACCCCTCCCATGCGTACACCACGGTCTCGCCGACTCCCTCGTACCGGGGGTTGGCGATGCAGTGCAGGGGCAGATCACGGCGCTCGAGGGGGTCCTCGCCCTCCTCCTCGTCGAAGCCGACGGAATCCTCCATCACCACGAGCCGCAGCGGCAGGCCGATCTGGGGCGCCGCCACACCGACGCCGGGCGCCTCGTGCATGGTGATGACCATGGCCCGCAGCAGGGCGGAGAGCTCGTCGGCATCGAGCTGATCGGTGAAGGCGGCGCTGGATGCCCGCAGAGCAGGGTGCCCGGCCTGGACGATCCGCAGCGGGTCGGCGGAGTCGTCGCGGCGGGAGAGGATCTTGGCGGTGAGGTCGCGCAGCTTCATGCCCCTGTTCTACCAGGCGAACATCTCCGCAGCCCGGCTGTGGAATGTCCCACATCCGGCGGAGAACCTGCGATACGATCACTGGACCTGCGACAACGAGGTTCGCAGGCTTCGCTTCACAACGGATCGTCCGGCACGTACCTGCCGGTGAAGGAGAACAGCCCCATGGCAACCGTGACCTATGACAGTGCCACCCGCATCTACCCGGGCAACGACAAGCCCTCGGTGGACAGCCTCAACATCGACATCGAGGACGGCGAGTTCCTCGTCCTCGTCGGCCCGTCGGGCTCGGGCAAGTCGACCGCTCTGCGCATGCTCGCCGGCCTCGAAGAGGTCAATGCCGGCCGCATCCTCATCGGCGACCGCGACGTCACCGACGTCCCGCCGAAGGACCGCGACATCGCCATGGTGTTCCAGAACTACGCGCTGTACCCCCACATGTCCGTGGCGGACAATATGGGCTTCGCACTGAAGATCCAGGGCAAGCCGAAGGCCGAGATCCGTGAGCGCGTCCGCGAGGCCGCCGAGATCCTCGACCTCACCGAGTACCTGGACCGCAAGCCGAAGGCCCTCTCCGGCGGTCAGCGCCAGCGTGTGGCCATGGGCCGCGCCATCGTCCGCAGCCCCCAGGTGTTCCTCATGGACGAGCCGCTGTCGAACCTCGATGCGAAGCTGCGCGTCTCCACCCGTACTCAGATCGCGTCCCTGCAGCGCCGCCTCGGCGTCACCACCGTGTACGTGACGCACGACCAGACCGAGGCCATGACCATGGGTGACCGCGTGGCCGTCCTGGACCACGGCATCCTGCAGCAGGTCGACACCCCGCGCACCATGTACGACCGCCCGGCGAACGTGTTCGTGGCCGGCTTCATCGGCTCCCCCGCCATGAACCTCATCGAGCAGCCGCTCTCCGAGGGCGGTGTGCAGTTCGGCGGCGCCCTCGTGCCGGTGGACCGCTCCACGCTCTCCCAGTCCTCGGACAACTCCGTCACCGTCGGTGTCCGCCCCGAGGATCTGGAGATCTCCCCGGAGGGCGAGGGCCTGCCGGTCGAGATCGACGTAGTCGAGGAGCTCGGCGCCGACGCCTACGTGTACGGCCGCCTCGCTGGTGAGAAGAACCCAACCGCGAAGCCGATCATCGCGCGCGTGGACGGCCGCACTCCCCCGCAGAAGGGTGAGACGGTCCACTTCCGCCCGAAGCAGAACCACGTGCACCTGTTCGATCTCAGCAGCGGCCTGCGCCTGGGCGACTGACCCGGCCCGACCGAAGGGCGAGGGGCGTGCATCCATCCGGGTGCGCGCCCCTCGTCATCACCGGACCCCGTGATGGGAGACAATGGACCCATGGCCGCCCTGGAGATCTCCGCTGCACGTCCCGATCCCGCCCTGCTGGATCTGCCGTGGCACCTCCCCTTGGCGGACTGGCCGGACGACCTTCTCGCCTCCCTCCCCCGCGGCATCTCCCGCCACGTGGTGCGGTTCGCCCGTGTCTCCGGGCGTGTGCTCGCCCTCAAGGAGATCACCGAGGACCTCGCCCGCAGCGAGTTCCGACTGCTGCGGCTGCTGGCGAAGATGAACATTCCAGCGGTGGAGTCCTTCGCCGTGGTGTCCGGCAGGGAGACGGTCGATGGCAGGCCCTTGGACGCGATCCTCATCACCCGCCACCTCCAGTACTCCCTGCCGTACCGTGCGCTGTTCTCTCAGGTGAATCAGCCGCAGACCGCGAGCCGTCTGCTCGATGCCCTTGCCGTGCTGCTGGTGCGCCTCCACCTCGCCGGCTTCTACTGGGGCGATGTGTCCCTGTCCAACACGCTGTTCCGCCGCGATGCCGGCTCCTTCGCCGCCTACCTCGTCGACGTCGAGACCGGGCAGCTGCACGAGACCCTCTCGCGCGGTCAGCGCGAATACGACCTCGACCTCGCCCGTACCAACATCATCGGAGAGATGTTCGACCTGCAGGCCGGGGAGAAGCTCGCCGATGACGTCGATGCGATCGAGATCGGTGACCAGCTGGTGCAGCGCTACCAGGTACTGTGGGCGACCCTCACCGAACGGGAGACGTTCAGCTCCGATGAGCGCTGGCGGGTCTCCGCCCGCATCGAGAAGCTCAACGAGCTCGGCTTCGACGTGGACGAACTCGACATCACCACCGACCTCGACGGCACCTCGGTCAGCATCCAGCCGAAGGTGGTGGACGCCGGTCACCATGCACGGCGTCTGCTGCGCCTGACCGGCATCGACGCGCAGGAGAACCAGGCTCGGCGCCTGCTGAACGACCTCGACCAGTACGCGGCCGAAACGGACCAGCAGGGCGAGGACGAGGACTTCGTGGCTCACGAATGGCTGCAGGAGTGCTACGAGCCGGTGGTGAGGGCGATTCCCCGGGCGATGCGCCGCAAACTGCAGGCGCCGGAGTTCTACCACGAACTGCTGGAGCATCGGTGGCACCTGTCGCAGCGCCTCGGACACGACGCGACGATGGACCAGACCGTTCAGGACTACATCCTCACCGTCCTGATCCACCGTCAGGATGAGCGGGCGCTGATCACCTCGGAGACGTCAGCGATCCCGATCTTCGAGGGCTGACGCCCCGCCGCCCGAGCGGCTCAGCGCAGGCCGGCGCGGGCGCGGTGGCCCGCCACCTCGTACAGCACGATCGACGCCGCCACCGACGCGTTCAGCGACTCCGTGGTCGCCGCCATCGGAATGGATGTGATCGCATCGCACTTCTCCCGCGTGAGACGGGAGATGCCCTTGTCCTCCGCACCGATGACCAGCACCAGCGGGTCCGGGGCGAACGTCAGCTCGCGGGGGTTCTGGTCCCCGTCGGCGTCGAGGCCGACGGCGAACACACCGCGCTTCTTGAGGTCGTCGATCGCACGGTTCAGGTTCGTCACCTGCGCCACCCGCACGCGTCCGGCGGCACCGGCGGCCACTTTGTACACGCTGGCGGTCATCTGCGCGGAGCGGCGCTCCGGCACGATCACGCCATGCACACCGAACGCACCGGCGCTGCGGAGGATGGCGCCGAGGTTGCGCGGGTCGGTGATGCCGTCGAGCGCCACGAACAGCGGCGCCTCGAAGCGCTGAGCGGCGATGTCCATCAGTTCGTCGATGTCGGCGTACTCGTACGGCGGGATGGTCAGCACCACGCCCTGGTGGACGGCGCCGTCGGTCATGGTGTCCAGTTCGTTGCGGCTGGCTTCTCGCAGCGGAATGTTCTCCGCCTGCGCGATCCGCATGATCTCGCGCACGCGGTCGTCCACATCCATGCGGATCTGCAGGGTGAGGCCCAGGGACGGCACCTCGTCCCGCATCGCCTCGAGCACGGAGTTGCGGCCTGCGATGTGGGTGGGGCGGTTCGCGATGTCCTTCTGAGCCTTCGGCTTCGGTCGGCGCCTGCCCGTTTTCGCACCGGCGCGGCCGACGGTGTCCTGCGTGCGCTTGTACGCCTTGTGGTACGGGCGGTCCTCCGCCTTGGGGGTGGGGCCGCGGCCGCGCAGACCGCGTCGGCGCTGGCCTCCTGAGCCCTTGGGTGCTGAGCGTGCCATGATTCCTCCGAATCGGATTCGGCGCCGCATCGGCGCGCGCGTGGTGTCGGTGTCGTGTGGTCAGTGGTCGGTCAGCGACCAGCGGGCGCCGTCCGCACCGTCCTCGATGGTGATGCCGGCGGCACCGAGTCGCTCGCGGATGGCGTCGGCCGCCGCCCAGTCCTTCGCGGCGCGCGCCTGGGCCCGCTCCTCGAGCTGCGCGGTCACCAGCGCATCCAACGCATCCTCTGCGGCCGTTCCCGAGGTCCGGGTGCTCTGGGCGCGCCACTGCACTGGGTCCAGGCCCAGCACATCCAGCATGCCGCGCAGGGACGAGACCGTGCGGGCGATCGCCGTCAGGTCCTGCTGTTTCGCGCCGAGGAGGGTGTTGAGGTCCGCGTGGGTGCGGTGGATGACGGCGAGGGCATCGGCCACGGAGAGGTCGTCGTCCATCGCGGCGACGAACGCCTCCGGCAGATCCGCCTCCGCGGGGTCGATCAGCTCCGCCGATGCTGAGGATCCATCGACCGCCTCCACGGCGCGGAGCACGGACGCATCCAGTCGCGCGATGACCGTCTCGGCGTCGCCGAGGATGCGGCTGTTGAACTCCATGTCGGACCGGTAGTGACTGGAGACCATCGCCAGACGGATCGCCTGCGGGGAGGACTGCGTCAGCGCCTCTTCGGCGGTGATGAAGTTGCCGAGGCTCTTGCCCATCTTCATGCCGTCCACGGTGAGCATGCCGGCGTGCATCCAGCGCTGTGCGAACCCGTAGCCGGCGCCGAACGACTGCGCCTGCTCGTTCTCGTGGTGGGGGAAGCGGAGGTCGAGGCCGCCGCCGTGGATGTCGAACGACTCCCCCAGGTACTTCCGGCTCATGGCGGAGCATTCGAGGTGCCAGCCGGGCCGGCCGCGACCGAACGGGGTGTTCCACGCGGCGGACTCCGGCTCGTCGGCCTTCGCCTGCTTCCACAGCGCGAAGTCCCGACGGTCGCGCTTACCGCGCTCGGGGGCTTCGACGTCGTCGATCATGTCATCGAGGGACTGGTTCGTCAGGGAGCCGTACTCCGGCAGGGAGCGGACGTCGAAGTAGACGTTGCCCTCACCGTCGGCGTAGGCGTTGCCGCGGTCGATCAGCAGCTGCATGAAGTCGACCTGTTCGGGCACATGCCCGGTGGCGCGCGGTTCGTAGTCGGGGCGCACAGCACCGAAGCGGTCCATGATCTCGCCGAAGAGGCGCTCGTGCTGGATGGACCAAGCCCACCAGGGGCGGCCCTCCTGCTCGGCGCGGGCGAGGATCTTGTCATCGATGTCGGTGACGTTGCGGACATAGGTGACGTCGTATCCGCTGCGGCGCAGCCAGCGCACGAGGACGTCAAATGCGAGGAAGGTGCGGACGTGCCCGATGTGCGGCCCGTCCTGCACGGTGGGACCGCAGACGTACAGGCCCACCTTCCCCTCCGTCAGCGGAATGAAGTCCGAGAGCGTGCGGGTGGCGGAGTCATGCAGTCGAAGAGTCACCAGGCCAGCATATTCTGCGCGTCTGGGGAACGGAAAAGCGGACCGCCCGCAGGGCGATCCGCTTCTCGATGATGAGGGAGGCGACTCAGGCGCGGGCCTTCGTCTTCTCCACGGAGCGAGCAGCGACCTGCTTGCCGTAGAGCTCCTCGTAGGCGTCGTCGTAGTCAGCGGCGTTCACGGGGCGCTTGCCCTGCACTGCTCCGACGGCGCTGGTGGCGGTTTCGACGGTGGTGGTCGGGCCCTTGATCCTCTTCGCGACCAGGAACGCCGCGAGGCCCAGGATCAGGCCGAGCACGATGAGCGCAGCGGCGACGATGAGGAAGGACAGCCACGGGCTGAGACCCAGGGCCACCAGACCCCATGCGGCGGTGAACAGGAGCATCACCCAGGCGCTGAGCAGGAAGAACACCAGGACGGCGGCAAGGGCGGCGGTGATGCCGGCCTTGACCACGATGTCCGTGATCTCCTTCTTGGCGATGGCGATCTCTCGCTGCACAACGCCGGTGACCTCGGCTTTGATGGACGTGATGAGCTCGCTGATGGATCGCTGGCTCGTCCGCGACGCGCGGTCATTCGAAGAGTTGATCATGAAGAAACCCTATCAGGACTGTGATCTGGTCGTTATGTCAGTCGAGGGTGATCCGGCGGCGCCGCTGCTTCTCCGGGCGGGGGCCCGCCGAGGAGCTGCGGCGCACTTCCAGCCGCGGGGTCACCGCGACGTCGCGGGCCGGACCGTCGTACCCACCGGCGCGCTCCACGATGAACTGCGCCGCCATCGCACCCAGGCGCCGCGAATTCGGATCGATGCTGGTGAGCTGCGCCGTTCCGGAGGCGGCGAGCGAGGTGTTGCCGTAGCCGACGACCGACAGGTCCGCCGGAACGCTGTAGCCCGCCTCGACCGCTGCGGTGAGGACTCCCGTCGCAGTGACGTCGTTCGAGCAGGTGATCGCGGTCGGAACCGAGGAGCCGTTCAGCAGCATCGACCCGGCGGTGCGCCCCACCTGTTCGGAGAAGTCGGCGGGCTCCACACGTGCGCGGTCCTCCAGACCGTGGCGTGCCATGGCCGCGGTGAACGCCTCGGCGCGCTCCTGCGCCACCGTATACCCCACACCGCCCACGTGGGCGATGTCCTTGTGCCCCATCGCCACCAGGTGGTCCACGACGAGGCCGAGGCCGGCCTCGTCGTCGATGCGGACCGTGTCCATGGTGCCGATGTGCTGCTTGGATGCGCCGATCGCGACGATCGGGCGGGAGCCGATGGCGCGGCGCACCACGTCCATATCGGGGAGGTCGGAAGCCATGATGAAGCCGTCCACGCCGAGCGCGGTCAGCGAGGAGATGGTGGACTCGTCCACCGTCACCGGGTACTCCGGGACGCGCTGACGGGTCGGCACCACCACGACCGTGCGCCCGGTGGCCGACAGCTCAATGCGGATGGCCCGCACAAGGTCGGAGATCCACGTGTTGCGCATCGTGTTCACCAGGACGGCGATGACTCCGTTGCGCGCGTCCTCCTCCGAGATGTCCTCGAGGGGGAAGTTGAGGCGCTCAGCGGCTTCGCGGGTGCGCTGCGCGAGGTCCGGTTTGATGTCCGGGGCGCCGCGCAGGGCGCGCACTGCGATCGCACTGGTGATGCCGACGGATTCGGCGACGTCGTTGAGCGATGCCCGCGTCTTCGTCGGGTCGCTCTGGAACGGTTCGGTCTTCTTCTCAGCCATGGCCATCATTGTTCCATCACTTGCTCACTTGCCGGCGAGGCCGCGCTGGATGAGGTCCATCACGGAGGAATCGGCGAGGGTCTGGGTGTCCCCCACCTCGCGGTTCTCGGCGACATCGCGCAGCAGGCGGCGCATGATCTTGCCGGATCGGGTCTTGGGCAGCTCGGTGACGAGCAGGACCTTCTTCGGCTTGGCGATCGGGCCGATCTCCTGGCCTACATGCGCGCGCAGCACCTGCACCGCGTTCTCCTCGCCGCCCTCAGCCTCGACGTCGCCGAGCGCATCCGAGCGGAGGATGACGAATGCGACGACGGACTGTCCGGTGGTCTCGTCGGCTGCGCCGACGACGGCGGCTTCGGCGACCCATGGGTGGGAGACGAGGGCGGATTCGATCTCGGAGGTGGACAGGCGGTGGCCGGAGACGTTCATGACGTCGTCCACGCGACCGGTCACCCAGATGTCCCCGTCGGCGTCCTTCTTGGCGCCGTCACCGGCGAAGTACCGGTTCTCGAAGCGGGACCAGTAGGTGTCGATGAAGCGCTGGTCATCGCCCCAGATGCCGCGCAGCATGGCCGGCCACGGATCGGTGAGCACGAGGAAGCCTGGCTCGTCGGGCTGGACGGCCTCACCGTTGTCGTCGAGAACGTCGGCGCTGATCCCCGGCAGGGGCACCTGCGCACTGCCGGGCTTCAGGGGCGTGACGCCGGGCAGCGGGGAGATCATGATCGCACCGGTCTCGGTCTGCCACCAGGTGTCGACGATCGGGCAGCGGTCACCGCCGATGACGCGGCGGTACCAGCGCCATGCCTCCGGGTTGATGGACTCGCCGACCGTTCCGAGCAGGCGCAGGCTGGAGAGGTCGAACTTCGCGGGGATGTCCTCGCCCCACTTCATGGCGGTGCGGATCGCCGTGGGCGAGGAGTAGAAGGTGGTGACGCCGTACTTCTGGATGACCTCCCACCAGCGGCCCTGGTGCGGGGTGTCGGGGGTGCCCTCGTAGATGACCTGCGTGGTGCGGTTCACCATCGGTCCGTACACCACGTAGGTGTGGCCGGTGATCCAGCCGATGTCGGCGGTGCACCAGTAGACGTCGGAGGACGGCTTGAGGTCGAAGACGTTGCGGTGCGTGTAGGCGGCCTGGGTGAGGTACCCGCCGGTGGTGTGGACGATGCCCTTCGGCTTCCCGGTGGTGCCGGAGGTGTAGAGGATGAACAGCGGGTGCTCGGCGTCGACCGCGACGGGCTCGTGCTCGGTGGATGCGTCCTCGCGCAGTTCGTGCCACCAGTGGTCGCGGCCGTCGGTCCAGGCGACGTCGCCTCCGGTGCGCTTGACCACGAGCACGTTCTTCACGGTGCCCTGCGAGCCCTCGAGGGCGTCGTCCACAGCGGGCTTGAGGGGGAGCGCCTTGCCGCGGCGGAACTGGCCGTCGGCGGTGATGACGGCCACGGCGCCGGCGTCGTCGATGCGCGAGCGGAGGGCGTCGGCGGAGAAGCCGCCGAACACGACTGAGTGGGGTGCGCCGATGCGGGCGCAGGCGAGCATGGCGAACACCGCTTCGGGGATCATCGGCAGGTAGATGGCGACGCGGTCCCCCGTGGTGACGCCGAGGTCCTGCAGGGCGTTGGCCATGCGGGAGACCTCGTCCTTCACCTGGGCGTAGGTGTAGGAGGCGTCGGCGCCGTCCTCGTATTCGGCGAAGAGGGCGACCTGGTCGCCGTGGCCGGATTCGATGTGGCGGTCCACGGCGTTGTAGCAGGCGTTGAGGCGACCGTCGGCGAACCAGCGGGCGAACGGGGCGTTGGAGTAGTCGAGGACCTCGGTGAACGGCTTCGACCAGTTGAGCAGGCGGGCGCGCAGCTCCCAGAACTTCAGGCGATCAGCAGCGGCTTCCTCGTAGAGACTGGGACGCGCGACCGCGTTGGTGGAGAATTCGGAGCTCGGCGGGTAGACGTCCTGGGTCTGCTCAGCGGGTTCCGACGGGTTCTGGGTGGTCATCCTGGCTCTCCTCCACGGGTCCGGGTGCGGCGGTGCTGGTCAGAAGCGCAGGAGCCGACGGGCGTGGTTCCTTCCGCTGTCCGCCGGCTCCTGCGGCGTGACCCTCACAACGCTATCGCATGTGGGCTGAAGCACAGAATCGGGTCAGCACTCGGGCAGCGACACCGGCACCGTGATCGCGAGACCGCCCATTGCGGTCTCCTTGTAGCGCTCGTTCATGTCCTTGCCGGTGCGGCGCATCGTCTCGATGACGGTGTCCAGGGAGACCAGGTGCTCACCGTTGCCGCGCAGGGCGAACCGCACCGCCGTGATCGCCTTGATGGACCCCATCGCGTTGCGTTCGATGCAGGGGATCTGCACGAGGCCGCCCACGGGGTCGCACGTGAGGCCCAGGTTGTGCTCCATCGCGATCTCCGCGGCGTTCTCCACCTGCGGGGGCTTGGCGCCCATCACCTCGGCGAGGCCGGCCGCGGCCATGGATGACGCGGAGCCGACCTCACCCTGACAGCCGACCTCGGCGCCCGAGATCGAGGCGTTCTCCTTGTACAGGGAGCCGACGGCGGCCGCGGCGAGCAGGAAGCGCACCACCGCGTCGTCCTTCTCCTCCTGAGAGTCGAAGTCCAGGAAGTTGAGGGCGTAGAACAGGACGGCGGGGATGATGCCGGCTGCGCCGTTGGTGGGGGCGGTGACGACCCGGCCGCCCGCCGCGTTCTCCTCGTTGACGGCGAGAGCGGCGAGGCTGACCCAGTCGAACTGGCTGTCGCGGCTCTTGTCCGGATCCTCCGCCTGGAGGGACTCGTACCAGCCGGCAGCGCGGCGCTTGACGTTCAGCCCGCCCGGCAGAACACCGGGAGTGTGCATCCCGGCGGTGATGCAGGCGTCCATCGCGGCCCAGATCTCCAGTGCGCCGGCACGGACCTCCTCTTCGGTGCGCCACTGGCGCTCGCGCCACATCATGGCCTGCGAGATGGAGATGCCGTGCTCCTCGCACACGCGCAGCAGCTCAGCGCCGGTGGTGAAGATCGGGTTGACGTCCTCGGCTTCGTCGGCCGCGTCCGCACCTCGCGCGTTGATCTCCTCCTTGGTGAGCACGAAGCCGCCGCCGACTGAGAAGGACGTGCGTGTGGCGATGACTTCGCCGTCGGCGTCCAGGGCGTTGAAGGTCATGCCGTTGGAGTGCTCGGGCAGGAAGGTGAGGGGGTGCACCACGATCGTGGAGGGGCGCAGGGTGACGGGCACCTGCCCGCCGAGCAGCAGCCCGCCCTCCTTCTCGATCTCCTGGGCGCGCTCCCAGCCCTTGACGGGGTCGATCTCACGGGGGTCATTGCCCTCCAGGCCGAGGATGACGGCATCGAGGGTGCCGTGGCCGATGCCGGTGGCGGCGAGGGAGCCGTACAGGTGGACATCGAGGTCATCGAGTCGGGAACGGATGCCCTCATCGGCGAGGATCTCCTGCGCCCACTCGTTCGCGGCGCGCATGGGACCGACGGTGTGCGAGGACGACGGCCCGATGCCGATCTTGAACAGGTCGAACAAGCTGATTGCCATATCTGATCCTTACTGGTCCTTATTTCCCCCGACTGCGTGCACCGCCGGAGCGCTTCGGGCCACCCTGCCCTCGGCCGCGTCCGCCGCCTCGCCCGGCGCCGGAACGGCCGCCCCGCGGGCTCCTGCGCTCGGACGCGCCCTCGCCCTGGCCCCGCCAGGTGCTCGTGGTCGTCCGCCGCTGGTGCCGTCGGCGGGCGCCGCCCCGGCTCCCGGATGCGGCCCCTGCGGCGCCCTCGCCGTCCTGGTCGTAGACGGAGCGCCGCGCCTCGTTCTCGCGGCGCACCTCGGCGCGCCGCTGGTCGGCTCCCCTGCCGCCTCGGATGTCGAGGCGCCGCGGGGCACCCTTGTGCTTGATCATCGCGGGATCCTCCGCGGGTTCGCCCGACGGGGCCCTGCCGCCCACGAAGCGGAGCACCTCATCGTTCTCAGAGGTCACATCATGCCATTGGACGGGGGCTTCCGCTGCATCCAGGAGCCGCGACACGCCGTCCTTCTGGTGCGGGAGGACAAGGGTGACCACGATGCCGTGCGCGCCGGCGCGGGCGGTGCGACCCGACCGGTGCACGTAGTCCTTCGCCGTCTCCGGCGGGTCCACGTGCAGGACGAGGGAGACGTCGTCGATGTGGATGCCGCGCGCCGCAACGTCCGTGGCGACGAGGACGTCGTAGGCGCCGTTGCGGAAGCCGGCGAGGACGTTGGTGCGCATGCCCTGCTGCTTGGAGCCGTGCAGCGCGGCGGCGGGCACCCCGACCTCCACGAGCTCCTGGGCGACTCGCTCCGCGCCCAGCTGCGTGCGGGTGAAGATGAGGGTGCGGCCGTCGCGGGCCGCGATCTGGGCGGTGATCTCGCGCTTGCGCTTGGGGTTGATGGCGTATGCCTCGTGCCGCATCGTCTTCACAGCTGCCGCCACCGGCGTGGTCTCGTGGGTGACGGGGTCCACGAGGAAGTCGTCGACGATCCGCTCCACCTGGTCGTCGAGGGTCGCGGAGAACAGCATCTTCTGCGTGCCCATGGGGATGTTCGCGAGGATCTCCCCGATCTGCGGCAGGAAGCCGAGGTCGGCCATGTGGTCCGCCTCGTCGATCACGGTGGTCTCGATGCAGTCGAGCCCGAGGTCGCCGCGGATCGCGAGGTCCTTCACCCGGCCGGGGGTGGCGACGATGATCGCGACTCCGCGCCTCAGCGCCTCGGCCTGCTTCTCGATGTTCATCCCGCCGGCGACCAGCTGCGCGCGGATGCCGACTGCGCGGGCGAATGGGTGGATGGTGTCGACGACCTGCACCGCCAGCTCGCGCGTGGGCACCAGCACGATGCCGAGCGGGCGCCGCTTGTGCACCCGTCGGCCGCGGAAGCGCGCCGTCATCGCGAGGGTGAACGCGAGGGTCTTGCCGCTGCCGGTCTCAGCGCGGGCGAGGACGTCGCGGCCCGCGAGCGCGTCGGGGAGGATCGCCTCCTGGATCTCGAAGGCGCGGGTGAAGCCGTGGTAGTCGAGTTCGTTGATCAGCTCGGTGGGCAGGGCCATGTCCTCGAAGGGCGTCCCCTTGGAGCGGCGGTTCTTCGCTTTCGGCATCGGTTCCTCCTCTGCGGGCCGGCGCGGCGCGGGTCTGCTGTTCCTCATGCGGGCCGACGGGGCCCTGCCGGCAGGCGCCGGTGAACTCCCCCAGTATCGCAGGAACGGGGCCGGTGGGCCCTGAGCGTGACAGGCCCGTCGCCCCTGCGCGGATGCGGCGAACGCCTCACTGACCGCGGGCGCTTCCGGTGGGACAATGGGGGCATCATGATGCGAACACTGATGACCTCGAAGATCCACCGCGCCACCGTCACCCAGGCGGACCTGCACTATGTCGGCTCCGTGACGGTGGACGCCGACCTGCTGGACGCCGCCGGACTCATGGAGAACGAGAAGGTCGCGATCGTCGACATCACCAATGGTGCCCGTCTCGAGACCTATGTCATCCGCGGGGAGCACGGCACCGGCGAGATCAAGGTGAACGGCGCGGCCGCCCACCTGGTGCATCCCGGTGACCTCGTCATCCTCATCGCCTACGGGCTGATGGATGACGCGGAGGCCGCGGTGCATGAGCCGCGCGTGGTGCACGTGGACGAGAACAACCGCATCGTGGGCATCGGGACCGATCCCGCGCAGCCCGTCCCGGGGATGCCGGGCCAGATCGCGTCGCGGTGAGCCGGCGATCCTGAATGCTCGGAGTTCTCAGCGGCTTCTTCATCATTTCGGTCCTGATCGCGGTCGGCATCGCCGCTGGCCTGACCGGGATCCTCGGCCCGCAGGGGCGGTTCGTGCTGAACCGCATCACCTATTTCGTGGGGACGCCCGCGCTGGTGTTCACCTCACTGATGGATTCGGACCTCTCGATGGTGCTGTCCCCGCATTTCGCTATCGCAGCGATTGCGGCGTTCATGACCGTGGCGCTGACGGGGGCGGCTGCGCAGTTGCTGCTGCGTCGGCGCCCCGAGCACACCCTGGTGACGGCGGTCAGCGCCTCGATGGTGAACTCCGCGAACATGGGCTTCCCGCTGGCGGCGTACGTGCTGGGCGATGTGGCGTTCGCACTGCCGATCGTGCTGTTCCAGATGGCGCTCTTCACCCCGATGTTCCAGTTCGTCCTGCATGCGGTGAAGAGCGGGCAGCGGCCGTCGCTGAAGGCGTTCGCGGCGAACGTTGCGGCGAACCCGACGATCATCGCGGCGGCGATCGGCATCGCTCTGCTGGCGGCGGGGTGGAGCCTGCCCGCGTTCGCCATGGAGCCGATCGAGATCCTGGGCGGGCTGTCGATCCCCGGTCTGCTGATCAGCTTCGGCATGTCGCTGGTGGCCTCGAAGCCGCTCGCGAAGACCGATGGGGTGCGCGCTGATGTGTTTCTGGCGAGCGCGTTCAAGCTGATCGTGATGCCGCTGGTGGCGTTCGGTGCGGCGGCGGTGCTGTTCGGGCTGTCCGGTCATGCGCTGTTCGCGGCGGTCGTGATGGCGGCTCTGCCGACGGCGCAGAACGTGTACGTGACGGCGGCGCACTATGAGACGGCGGAGGAGGTCTCGCGCGATACGGCGCTGGTGACCTCGATCGGCACGATGCTGGTGCTGCTGGCGGTCAGCCCCTTCTTCACCTGAGGGCCGCGCCTCTCCCCGCTCTCCCGCGCGGGGCTCTCAGCGCAGCGCCTTGAACAGGTCGAGGGCGAGGACGGTGCGGTCACGGGCACCGGTTTTGCGCAGCAGAGCGGAGATGTGGTTGCGGACCGTCCCCTCGGCGAGGAACAGCTGCGCGGCGATCTCCTGGTTGGAGCACCCGTCGGCCACCTTTTCGGCAACGCGCCGCTCGGTCGGGGTGAGGACGGTCAGGATGCCCTCCTCCCCCTCTCCGGACGGTGGCGGGGAGTACGCGGCGCGGGCGACGCGCGGGTCGATCACCATGCCGCCGCCGACGGCTGCGCGCAGCGCGTCGGCGAGGGTGGTGGTCGAGGAGTCCTTCAGGAGGAAGCCGGCAGCTCCGGCGGCGATGGCGCCCTGCACGAGGTCGGGTTCGTCGAAGGTGGTGAGCACCAGCACCGGCAGGCCGGGGTGGCGGTCGGCAACGGCCCGGACGAGGTCGATTCCGTCCATGTGGGGCATCTTCGCGTCGGTGAGGACGGCGTCGACGTCGGTGGTGGCGAGAACGGCGAGGGCTTCGTGCCCGTCGGCGGCCTGGGCCGCCACGTCGATGCCGTCCTCGGTGCTGAGCAGGAGGGTGAGGCCGCGGCGCAGCAGCTGCTGGTCGTCGACCACGAGGACACGCAGGGGCGGACGGTCGGTGGAGGTCATGCTGGGGCTCCTTCGGTGGTGGCGAGGGCCTCGCCCGCGGGGACGGTGACGGTGAGGCGGAAGACCCGCCCGGCTCCCTCACCTGCCGGGCGGGCGTCGGCGGTGAGGGTGCCGCCGAGGATGCGGGCGGCGCGGGTGAGGCCGGTGAGTCCGATGCCGCGGTGCTCGGCGGGCAGGAGGCCGACGGGTGCGTCCGCAGCGGGGTTCTGGACAGTGACGGTGACGGTGCCCTCAGCGCGGTCGTGGTGGATGTCGATGGTGACATGGTCGGCGCGGGCATGCCGCAGGGCGTTGGTGAGGCCCTCCTGGACGGTGCGCAGCGACAGGCGCTCCATCGGTTCGGTGAGGGCTGCGCCGGCGAGGTCCTCGGTGAGGGTGACGGTCAGGCCGGTGCGTTCGAAGGAGGCGACGGCGTCCTCAACAGCGGCGATGCCGTGGGACCCGTCGCGGCGGATGGGGCTGAGGGCCCGCACCCAGGTGCGCATCTCCCCCATGGCATCGGAGGCGGTGGTCCGGGCGGTGGCGATCTCCTGCCAGGCCGCCTCGGGTGCGCGGTCGCGCATCCGCTGCGCGAATTCGAGGCTCATGCCGATGAGGGTGAGGCGGTGGCCGAGCCCGTCGTGGAGTTCGGCGGCGGCTCGTGCCCGTTCTTCGGCGAGCATGAGATCGCGTTCGGCGACGCTGCGGCGCGCCAGTTCCTGCAGGGCGCGGTCGCGCTGCGCGACGGCGCGGCGCTCCTCCTCCACGAGGGTCGCGTAGCGGGCGAGGATGACGCCGAGGATGGTGCCGAGGGCGTACACCATCGCCACGGGCAGCACGTTCAGAACAGCGTGGAGGACGGGCGTGCCGAACAGGAGCGGCCCGGCGGCGATGCTGACGGCGGCGTCGATGGCAACGGCAGCAAGGGAGATCCGCCAGGAGGCGTCGAGCACGAGGAGCAGAGTGGAGAGGATCAGCGCTGGTGCGTACAGGCCCAGGTGGCCGAGGAGGGCGCCGGCGGCGAGCAGCGCGAAGACGAGGATCGCCAGCGCGGACCGGATGCGCCTGCTGGTGAGGCTGCGCCGCAGGACCCACAGCAGACCGACGCTGGCTGTGATCGCCGCGATGCCGGTGGCGATCGGTGCGGAAGCGGCGGTGAAGACGGGGGCCGACGGGTCCTCGAGCGCATCGGGGTTCGCGAACTGCAGCACCCCCAGCAGGTAGCAGAACAGGGCTCCGGCCTGCAGGAGCGGCAGGGCGCGGGTGGGGTCGGCGGTGCTCTCTGGTCGGGTCACGGCATGAGCCTATGCGCGGCGGCCGTGCACTGACCCATGACACGGGTCATGGGTGTCGGTGACGAGCGGCACTGAAGCCCCAGGGGCACCGATTCCTAGCGTGGAGGACATGACATCTCAGCCTCCCTCCCCCACCGTTCAGCCCCGCCTTCCGATGTGGGTGCGCATCCTGCTGACCCTTGCCGTGTTCGCTGCGGCCCCTGCCGCGCCGATGCTGGTGCTCGCGCTCCTGCCCGATGCCCATGCCGACTTCGTCGGCGCCGACGACGCCGCGCATATGCGCATCGCACTTCTGGTGTGGCCGCTGGCGCTGGTGGTGTTCGTCGGCGGCTCCATGGCGCTGGTGCGCTGGGCTGACCGTCGCCCGGTCGGCGACCTGGGGCTGCGACCGGGGCCGCGTGCTCTCATCGCCCTGGTCGTCGGCACCGCCGTCTCCGTGGCGATCGCCGCTGCCGCCACCGCGGGCTGGCTGCTGGTGGAGCCGGTGCTGGCGTCCCCGGCGGGGCCCGCCACGGCGGAGGAGGCCGCGCTCGGCGCCCCCGCCGCTCTGGCGCAGATCCCCGCCTGGCTGCTGCTCGCCTACATCCTGGTTCGGTCCTTCGTTCTGCAGGGCATCGGCGAGGAGGTGCTGATGCGCGGCTATCTGCTTCAGTCGCTGCGGTCACGGCCCCGTCGGGCAGTGTTCATCGCCGCGGTGGTGTTCACCCTGCCGCACCTGGGGAGCTCGGGCGGCCAGCAGGGACTGATCGGGCACCTGTCGTATCTGACGATCCCGTTCGGGTTCTCCCTCACCGCCGCCGCCCTCGGGATCCTGCTGCGCAGCGTCTGGGCCGCGGCCGGCATCCACGGCGGCTTCCATCTCGGCATGGCGGTGCTCGGCGTGGGCGGGGCTCCGCTCACCTCCCCCTGGATGTTCCTCATCCTGGGAGCGGCGCACGTCCTGGTGGGCCTCGTCCTGCTCACCCGCGTCAGCCCGGCGCGCTGGGCTGAGGTCGCCGTGCACGGCCCGTACGCCCATCCGGTGCACGGCTCGATCTGAGAGCATGACGGTTCACCGTGACTGCTGTGTGGAGGAGATCGGATCGTGCACCTGTACTTCGTCTGTTGGGGGAACATCTGCCGCAGCCCGATGGCTGAGCGCATCGCGCAGGAGTGCGCCCGCGAGCATCTGACCGCCTCCGAGCTGGAGGAGCTGAGCATCGAATCCTTCGGCGTGTCCAGCGAGGAGCTCGGCAATCCCATCGACCACCGCGCCCGGGTGGAGCTGCGCCGCCACGGCATCGATGCGGACAACCACCGGGCCCGCCAGATCACCGAGCACGATGTGCGGGAGGCGGACCTCATCATCGCGGCGGAGGACTTCCACCTGGAGCGTCTGCGCGCCCTCGGCGCCCGCGAGGACCAGATCGCTCTGGTCACCGACTTCGTCCCCGGTGCGGATGCGGGCGACCCGCTGCCGGACCCGTGGTACGGCGGGGCGGAGAACTTCACCTCCACCATGAACGTGCTGAACGAGGCGATGCCGCGCATCTTCGCGGCCGTGAAGGAGCGCCTGCAGGCGTGAGGTGATCCGCGCTGGACCGATCCGATGTCCAGCGGGCGGCTTCGGTAGTCTGGGAGCACCGCCAACGCCGGCTGCTCCCCCACCCCACCGGGATGCTCACCCATCCAGCTGGGCCCCTGTGCGCGGGAGCATCCGTCGGCCGACCCGCTCAGACGCACAAGGATTGGGATGACTGACGCACCGCATCGCTACAACGCCGATCTCGCCGGCTCCATTGAGGAGCGCTGGCAGGCCTTCTGGAAGGACAACGGCAGCTTCCACGCCGTGGACCCCGAGGGCGAGTTCGCCGGCGACGGCTCCCCGCTCCCGGAGAAGTCCTTCATCATGGACATGTTCCCCTACCCCTCCGGCAAGGGTCTGCACGTGGGGCACCCCCTGGGCTACATCGCCACCGACGTGCTGGCCCGCTACGAGCGGATGAAGGGCAAGAACGTCCTGTACACGATGGGCTACGACGCGTTCGGCCTGCCCGCTGAGCAGTACGCCATCGAGACCGGCACCCACCCGCGCACCACCACTGACGAGAACGTGGCGAACATGTCCCGCCAGCTGTTCCGCCTCGGCCTCTCGCATGACCTGCGCCGCGCCCTGCGCACCACCGACGCCGACTTCGTGAAGTGGACGCAGTGGATCTTCCTGCAGCTGTTCGAGTCCTGGTACGACCCGACGGCCGAGAACGTCGACGGCGTCACCGGCCGCGCCCGCCCCATCAGCGAACTGAAGGGCGCGATCCAGAACCGCGAGGTGGATCCGTGGGCGATGGCGGAGAGGCTCGGCATCGAGCTGCCGCAGCACTGGATCGAGCGCAAGCCCTCCCCGAAGCACTGGATCGAGGGCGACTCCACCCCGTTCGACTTCCTGGTGCAGTACACCCCCGAGCAGATGCAGGAGCTGGTGGACTCCTTCCGCCTCGCCTACATCTCCGACACCCCGGTCAACTGGTGCCCGGGACTCGGCACCGTGCTGGCGAACGAGGAGGTCACCGCCGACGGGCGCTCCGAGCGCGGCAACTACCCGGTCTTCAAGCGCCGCCTGCGTCAGTGGAACATGCGCATCACCGCCTACGCGGACCGCCTCGTGGACGATCTGGACCGCGTGGACTGGCCGGAGTCGATCAAGCTGATGCAGCGCAACTGGATCGGCCGCAGCCACGGCGCCCAGGTGCGCTTCCGCTTCGCCGACGCCCCGTCCGCCCTCGCCGGCGGCGAGTTCGAGGTGTTCACCACCCGCGCCGACACCCTCTTCGGCGCCACCTTCTGTGCGCTCTCCCCCGAACACGCTCTGATGGCGGACCCGTCGGCCCTGCCCGACTCCTGGCCGGACGGCACGAAGGACGCCTGGACCGGCGGCGCCGCCACACCCGCCGAGGCGGTCCGCGCCTACCAGCAGCGCGCCGCCTCCCTCACCGACGACGACCGCACCGACGAGGACCGCCCCAAGACCGGCGTGTTCACCGGCCTGTTCGCCGTCAACCCGATGGACGGGCGGAAGATCCCCGTGTTCGTCGCCGACTACGTGCTCATCGGCTACGGCACCGGCGCCGTCATGGCGGTGCCGGCCGAGGACGAGCGCGACTACGCGTTCGCTTCGGCGTACGACCTCGACATCATCCGCACCGTCCAGGTCCCGGACGACTTCGAGGAGGGCCGGGCCTACACCGGTGACGGCGAGAAGATCAACTCCCGCAGCGACGAGCTGGACCTCAACGGCCTCGGCATCGACGACGCGAAGCAGAAGGCCCTCGAGTACGCGATCGAGAAGGGCTTCGGCCGCGCCCGCACCACGTATCGTCTGCGCGACTGGCTGTTCTCCCGCCAGCGCTACTGGGGTGAGCCGTTCCCCATCGTGTACGCCAAGGACGACCCCACCACCCCGATCCCGCTGCCGATGGAGCACCTGCCCGTGCCGCTGCCGGAGCTGGACGACTTCTCCCCCACCGCGCTGGATCCGAACGACACCGACACGGAGCCGCAGACCCCGCTGAGCCGCAACCAGGACTGGGTGAACGTGCGTCTGGACCTCGGCGACGGCGAGAAGGACTACATCCGCGAAACGAACACGATGCCGAACTGGGCCGGCTCCTCCTGGTACGAGCTGCGCTACACCGACCCCACGAACGAGGATGAGCTCACCTCCCGCGCGAACGAGGAGTACTGGATGGGGCCGCGCAGTGTGGGCTCCGTGGGCGGTGTGGACCTGTACGTGGGCGGTGTGGAGCACGCCGTGCTGCACCTGCTGTACGCCCGCTTCTGGCACAAGGTCCTGTTCGACCTCGGCCACCTGTCCAGCCAGGAGCCGTTCCATCGCCTGTTCAACCAGGGCTACGTGCAGGCCTACGCCTACACCGACGCCCGCGGCGTGTACGTCCCCGCTGAGGAGGTCGTAGAGGAGGCCGACGGCACCTTCACCTACAACGGCGAGAGGGTCTCCCAGGAGTACGGCAAGATGGGCAAGTCGCTGAAGAACTCGGTGACCCCGGACGACATGTACGCCCAGTTCGGCGCGGACACCTTCCGCGTGTACGAGATGTCGATGGGCCCTCTTGACCAGTCCCGTCCGTGGGAGACCCGCGCCGTGGTCGGCGCTCAGCGCTTCCTGCAGCGCCTGTGGCGCCTCGTCATCGACGAGGAGACCGGTGAGGTCATCGCCGGTGACGGCGAGGCCGACGCCGCCACCCTCAAGGCCCTGCACACCACGATCGATGCGGTCACCGTGGAGATGGACAACATGCGGTTCAACACCGCGATCTCCAAGATGATTGAACTGGTCAACCAGCTCACGAAGCTGATGACCGCCGGCACCGCGGTTCCGCGCAGCGTGGTGGAGCCGCTGATCCTGATGGCGGCGCCGCTGGCGCCGCACATCGCGGAGGAGATGTGGCACCGCCTGGGCCACGAGGAGTCCCTGGTGCGGGCGCCGTACCCGTCGGCCGATGAGGCCTACCTCGGCGCGGACGAGATCACCGCGGTGGTCCAGGTGAAGGGCAAGGTCCGCCACCGCCTGCAGGTGCCGGCGGACATCACCGCGGAGGACCTCGAGGCCCGCGTGATGGCCGAGGACCGTGTGAAGGAGCTGCTGGAGGGCCAGGAGCTGCGCAAGGTGATCGTGCGCGCCCCGAAGCTCGTCAACCTGGTGATCTGAGGCGGCGCCGGGGCCGTGCGACACCGACATCACCCCCTGCCTCAATAATTCAGCCCCAAATCTCCCGACAACCAGACTGACGAGAATATAGGCCGGGCCATCGCTCACGTGATGGCCCGGCCTACTCGTACAGAGGGGAGTCAGAGGCGTCGTCCGCTCCCAACACCCCGAATCACGGGAACAGTGAAGACCCCGGCCACGACTGCGGCGACACCCCAAATGACAATATTATTCGGTAGCAATGCACCGCCGGTCGCGAAGGAGAATATCGCTGCCAAGAGGAGCGTAGTCGTCGCGAACATTCCGATGCCGATCAGCCACGCTGTCGTGCGCATACTCCATCCTTTCCGCGAGCAACGTTCAAGATCCAGCACAGACGATTGCGCTACCTGCAAGGGCCGCTGCGATCGCCGCTGGACCACCGACAGCTCTCAAAACGCCCTTGAGCGCGGCGGGCCCCAATCCTCGGACGATGGTTTTCGCTGCGAGCCCCCAGCGATACATCTTTATAGCATCAGCGATGGCAGTCCATGTGCCCGCACTCAATGCGCCTGCTGGGATTCCGAGCGCGCTTAGGACGACGCACTGGGCGTACGACTTTGCACTGGATGCTGACGCCGTTCGATCGCCCGCGATGGCAACCCGACCGTCGGCCATTGCATTGAGCTCGCTTGCCATTTTCTCAAATTTCGGCAATGCGTCACCGTATCCATCGGCAATCACAGCAGAGTCGTGGACTACAAATTTTCCACTCTTGACCGGCATATACCTGGTAAAGAAGTCTTCGAGGCCCTTGGAAATAACCTCGGCGTCCTCTTGCTGATCTCGAGAAAGAGTCAGGCCCTTTTCAGCTGCGGCAGGATCGACACCTGCCCCTTCTGCCCGCGGGGTCACCCCAAGCGCAACACTCAAACCCCCCACTAAGGCGGATGTGGCAAATGCTCGGCGGTCAACTGTCATCCTTGAAGTAGTCACAAAAGATCCTCCTTCGGTGAGAGTGTCCGCCATGCAACGTCGCAGCATTCTCAACTCCGACCCCTCCAGCTAAACACGATCAGGCATTTGGGTCAAGAGATCACCAAGACTGAACAAACAAGGGGTACATCGGGGGTAAACGAGCTTCTGCCCTGCTCTCAGGGGTGACGGCTCCGAGGCGTGTCATGCGCCAGGTCCTTGCCCTTGGTCTCCGGCATGAACGCCATCACTGCGCAGGAGATGACCAGCAGCGCCACCACGTAGACGCCGAACTGGATCTGGTCGCCCACCCACGTGTTGAGGTACGGGGCGGTGCCGCCGAACAGGGCGATCGCGATCGCGTACGGGATGCCGAAGCCGCTGGCGCGGTTGCCGGTGGAGAACATCTCCGCATACATCGCGGGAGCGTGGGACAGCATGCCGGCCAGCAGCACGAGCTGCACGACGATCGCCACGACCAGCTGCCAGAACTCACCCTGGATCAGCAGAATCAGCGGAATGTACAGCACGGCGGTGCCCAGCAGGCCGCCGATGGCGCAGGGCCTGCGGCCGATGCGATCGGAGAGCGCGCCCCACACCGGCAGGGCGAGGATGAGCGCAATGTTGCCGATCATGGAGGCGAGGAACGCCTCCTGGTCGGTGTAGCCGAGGTTCTGCTTCGCCAGCGCAGCGATGGACACCGACCAGATGTAGTAGGCGACGGTCAGGCCCGCCGTCATGAAGATGACGCGCAGGGCGCGCGAACGGTCCTGCCAGAGGGCCACGAGGACGTTGACCTTCGCCTCCTCCTGCTGCTGGCGCTGCTGCTCCTCTTCGAACACGTCGGACTCCTCCATCGAGGAGCGGATCCACAGCGCCATGAGGCCGAGGACCGCGCCGATCGCGAACGGGATGCGCCAGCCCCAGGCGTTCATCTGCGACTCGGTCAGGATGCTGGAGAGGATGAGGCCGAGCAGCAGGCCGGCGAGCAGGCCGATGGTGCCGGTGACGTAGATGGAGGACGCCCACAGGCCGCGGTGCTCCCGCGGCGAATGCTCCGCGAGGTAGGTCTGGGCGCTGGGAAGCTCGCCGCCGTGGGCGAGGCCCTGCACAAGGCGCGCCACCAGGAGGATCACGGAGGACCACACGCCGACCTGGTCGTAGGTGGGCAGAGCGGCGATCAGCAGGGAGCCGAAGGAGGCGGCGAGGACTGCGACGGTCAGGGCGTGCTTGCGGCCGACGCGGTCACCGATCCAGCCGAAGACGAAGCCGCCGAAGGGGCGGGCCACGAACCCGACGGCGAAGATCGCCATGGTCTGCAGGAACGCCGAGGTCGGGTCGTCGTCGTTGAACGCCTGGGCGGAGAAGTAGACGGCGAAGCTGGCATAGATGTTCCAGTCGAACCATTCGAGGCCGTTGCCGACCCCGGTGCCGAGGATGGTCTTCATCGAGGACTGCTTGGCGGCCGGCTCGGCGGCGCCGACGGATGCTGCTGTATGGGAGCCGTTCGGGGGTGTGCTCTGTTCTCGCATACGCACACTGTAGGTGCCCGGCATCTCATCCGCGTGCTCATCCTTCAGCGTGGACACACGCCCGACACACGAAGCGGCGCCGCACAGATCAGGTCCGTGCGGCGCCGCTGTGTCAGTCGCGAGCGGGATCAGTCCGCTTCCTGCTCCCCGGTGACGGTCAGCGCCAGCGCGTCGTTCGCGGCGTCGACGGCCACGGTGATCGTGTCGCCGTCGCGCACCGCGCCCTGCAGGATCAGGCGGGCGAGCTGGTCGCCGATCTCCTTCTGCACCAGACGCTTCAGCGGACGAGCACCGTAGGCGGGGTCGTAGCCCTTCTCGGCGAGCCAGCGCTCCGCCTGCTCGTCGACGTCCAGGCTGATGCGGCGGTCCTCCAGTCGCTGCGCGACCGAGGCGATCTGCAGGCCCACGATGTGGGTGAGTTCGTCGCGGCCGAGCGGATCGAACATGACGATGTCGTCCAGGCGGTTGAGGAACTCCGGTTTGAAGGCGGCGCGCACGGTCGCCATCACGGCGTCCTCGCGGGCCGACGGCTCCATCTCCTGATTCTGCAGGAACTGCGAACCCAGGTTCGAGGTGAGGATCAGGATGGTGCTGCGGAAGTCCACCGTGCGCCCCTGGCCGTCGGTCAGACGGCCGTCGTCCAGGACCTGCAGCAGGATGTCGAAGATGTCCGCGTGGGCCTTCTCCACCTCGTCCAGCAGGACCACCGAGTAGGGGCGGCGGCGCACCGCCTCGGTCAGCTGACCGCCCTCGTCATAGCCCACATACCCCGGAGGGGCGCCGACGAGACGGGACACCGAGTGCTTCTCGGCGTACTCCGACATGTCGATGCGGATCATGGCGTGCTCGTCGTCGAAGAGGAACTCGGCGAGGGACTTCGCCAGCTCCGTCTTGCCCACACCCGTGGGACCGAGGAACAGGAAGGACCCCGTCGGCCGGTTCGGGTCGGCGATGCCGGCGCGGGAGCGCCTCACCGCATCCGCCACCTCGGCGACGGCGCGCTTCTGCCCGATGAGGCGCTGCCCGATGATGGACTCCATGTCCAGCAGCTTCTGCGTTTCGCTCTTCAGCAGGCGGCCGGCGGGGATGCCGGTCCAGGCGGAGACGACGTCGGCGATGTCGTCCGGTCCAACCTTGTCCGCCACCAGCGGTGCGCGGTCGTCGACGGTCTCGGCCTGACCGGACTCCTCGGCCTCCTCGGCCTCGGCGAGCTCCTGCTTGAGAGCGGGGATGTCGCCGTAGAGGATCTTGGAGGCGCTCGTCAGGTCGCCGTCGCGCTGGGCGCGGTCGGCCTGCATGCGCAGGTCCTCCAGCTTCGCCTTCAGCTCACCGACCCTGTTCAGGCCGGCCTTCTCGCTCTCCCACCGGGCGGAGAGGGCGTTCATCTCCTCGGTCTTCTCCGCGAGCTGCGACTGGACGTGCTCGAGCTGGGCGCGGGACCCGTCGTCGTCGGAGCCCTGCAGGGCCATCTCCTCCATCTTCAGGCGGTCCACCTGGCGGCGCAGGATGTCCAGCTCCACCGGGGAGGAGTCCAGTTCCATGCGCAGGCGGCTGGCGGCCTCGTCGACCAGGTCGATGGCCTTGTCCGGCAGCTGGCGGGAGGCGATGTAGCGGTCGCTCATCGCGGCTGCCGCGACCAGGGCGGAGTCGGCGATGGTGACCTTGTGGTGCGCCTCGTACTTGTCCTTGAGTCCGCGCAGGATCGTGACGGTGTCCTCCACGGACGGCTCGCCGACGAACACCTGCTGGAAGCGGCGCTCCAGCGCCGGGTCCTTCTCGATGTTCTCGCGGTACTCATCCAGGGTGGTGGCGCCGACCATGCGCAGTTCGCCGCGGGCGAGCATCGGCTTGAGCATGTTGCCGGCGTCCATGGATGAGTCGCCGGTGGAGCCGGCGCCGACCACGGTGTGCAGCTCGTCGATGAAGGTGACGATCTGGCCGTTGGACTGGCGGATCTCGTCGAGGACGGCCTTCATCCGCTCCTCGAACTCGCCGCGGTACTTCGACCCGGCGACCATCGAGGACAGGTCCAGGGCGATGAGGGTCTTGCCCTGCAGGGACTGCGGGACGTCACCGGCGACCATGCGCTGGGCGAGGCCCTCGGCGACAGCGGTTTTGCCGACTCCCGGTTCGCCGATGAGCACGGGGTTGTTCTTGGTGCGGCGGGACAGGACCTGGACCACGCGGCGGATCTCGGCGTCGCGGCCGATCACCGGATCGAGCTTGCCCTCGCGGGCTCGGGCGGTGAGGTCGAGTCCGTACTTCTCGAGGCTCTTGAAGGTGCCTTCGGGGTTGGAGCTGTTCACGGGGGTGCCTCCGGTAAGGGTGGTGATGGCGGCGCGCAGGGCCTCTGCGGTGGCGCCGGAGTCGGTCAGGATGTCGCGGGCGGGGCTGGTGGCGGTGGCGATGCCCAGCAGCAGGTGCTCGGTGGAGATGTAGGGCCGCTCGTCCTCGCCGCGGGCGGCGGCGTCGGTGCGCGCGAGTCCGGCTGCTTCACCGGCTGCTTCGAGGGCGTCGTAGCCGTCGCCCTGCACGGTGGGCTTGACCACGGAAGTGCCGCTGACGCGTGGCAGGCCCTCGAGCTCGCGCTCCACGCCCCTGGTGAGGGACGGGATGTCGACGCCGACCTCCCGGAGGGCGGCGGTCGCGATGGAGTCCTCCTGGCCGAGCAGGGCCTTGAGGATGTGCGCCGCAGTGACGGCGGGGTTGCGGCGGGAGGAGGCGGAGTGCGCTGCCTGCTGCACAGCCTCTTCTGAACGGGTGGTGAAGCGGAAGTCCATTCCACGCACTCCTTTCGCTGGTGTCGTTGACAGTGGATCACAGGCCGGTGGGAGTTCCCACGACCATCACTGAGAACAACGACAGCGAAGTTGAGTCTATTCCGCTCAACCCTGCTGACGGGGCGTTTGCGGCCCAGGTCACAGGCTGAACGGGCCGCTCCCGCGCCGCTGGGTGTTGCTCGCGCGGCCGCGCAGTCGATCCAGCGCCCTGCGCTCCTTCTTCGTGGGCCGGCCGCTCCCCCGTTCCCGTCTCGGCGGCGCCGCGAACAGCTGCGGGGGCGGCGGCGGGGACACGTCCTCGTACGCGCTCTGCGCGATCGGAGCGCCCACCCTCTTCGCCAGGAGGCGCCGCACCACGAAGATCCGCTCATGCCCGGGCCGACGGATCCTCACCTCATCGCCCACCGCCACCTTCGCCGACGCCTTCGGCACCTCGGAGTTCAGCCGCACATGACCGGCGGTGATCAGGCTCTTCGCCGCCGAACGGGTCTTCGCCAGCCGCACCGCATGCAGCCACACGTCCAGGCGTGCGGAGCTCGGATCGGAGGCGGCGGCGGGGCGGTTCATGCGGCCCACCTTACCGAGCAGGTGAGCGTCCACGGCGCCGTTCGCGCGTGCCGGGCGGACCCCCGGCACTGTTCAGGAAGCATCCCTAGACTCACGGGGACGGAACCCACAGAAGGAGCGGATGCGAGCGTGCCCCAGAGATTCGCGAAGTACTACGCTCCCGGCACAGCGCGCACGGTCACCCCGGAGTTCACCAACGTCCCCGCCGCCATCACCGCGGCCGCCGAGCGGTTCGCGTCGTCGGTCGCCCTCGACTTCCAGGGCCGGACCCTCACCTATCGGCAGCTCGGACAGCAGATCGACATCGCCGCGCAGGGGCTGCTGGACCGCGGCATCCGCAAGGGCGACCGCGTCAGCCTCCTGCTGCCGATGAGCCTGGACGCCGTCATCGCCTTCCATGCCGTTCTGCGGATCGGCGCCGTGGTCGTGCAGCACTCCCCGCACACCCCCGCCGCTCAGCTGTCCCGCTACTTCGACGACTACGAACCGGTGTGCGCCATCGTCTCCGAGGAGCGCCTCGGTGTGCTGACGCGGATCCCGTCGGCCGCGCTGCCGCTGTCCGTGATCGCGGTGCCGCGCCCGCCCTCTCAGCTCGACGTCACGAAGATCTCCCTGACCGGCACCATCTCCACGCTGAAGAGGACCGCCGCCGTCTCCACCGGGAAGCTCGCGCGGCCCTTCATGAAGCGGGAGAAGCCGGCCGAGAAGGGCGGGGCCGACGGGTTCTACGTCGGCAAGTGGCGGAGCGTGCTCACCTCCGCCCGGATCGACGCCGACCACCCCATGCCCAGCGGCGACGACATCGCCCTGATCATGTACGGAGATGAGGGCGGCCGGCACCCCCTCGGGTCGATCATCACCCATGGGAACCTCTGCGCCATGGCCGCCCAGTCGCTGTCGTGGCTGGCGGACACCCAGCCCGGGCAGGAGGCGAGCCTGGCGATGTGGCCGCTGCACTCCGTGGTGGGCGTGGCCGATGCGCTCACCACGAGCCTGTTCCACGGTCGCCGCGTCATCCTCATCCCCGCCTTCGACCGTGCCGCGGTCGCCAAAGCGGTGAAGAAGCATCGGCCGGTGGTCCTCGCCGCCGATACCGAAGTGGTCGACCACCTCGCCGCCCTCGCCCACGACGGCAAGCTCGACATCGCCAGCATCCGCGTGGCCTTCACACCGACGTCGCGCATCACCGAGGAGACCGCCACGAGCTGGCTGGAGGCCACCCACCAGATGCCGACGATCATCGGCTACGGCCTGGAGGAGTCGTGCGTGGTCGCGGCGATCCCCGGCATCAGCCCCCACCCGGAGGCGATCCGCGCCCTCGCCGCGTTCAGCGACTCGCCCGGCATCGTCGGCATCCCCTTCCCCGCCACCCAGATGCGGGTGGTGGATCCCAGCCACCGCGGCCGCGTCCTGCCCACCGGCGACGCCGGCGAACTGATGGTGAAGGGTCCACAGGTGTTCCACGGCTACTGGGGCCGCCCCGACAAGACCTCTGAGGTGCTCACCGGGGACGGCTGGGTCCTCACCGGCGACATGGCCGTGATGGACGCCGACGGGTTCGTGGAGATCCTCGGCCGGGTCAGCTCCGGCAGGAAGCGCGACTGCCCCACCGGCCAGTAGGCGCGGCGCGCTAGGCTGGGCGCATGTCGACACACATCGGAGCCGAACCCGGCCAGATCGCACCCCATGTCCTGATGCCCGGCGACCCCTACCGGGCCCGCTGGATCGCCGAGGACTTCCTCGAGGACGCCGAGCTCGTCACGGAGGTCCGCGGCATGCTCGGCTACACCGGCACCCACAACGGCCGCCGCGTTACTGCCATGGGCTCCGGCATGGGACAGCCGTCCATCGGCATCTACGCGCAGGAGCTGTTCGCCGAGTACGGCGTCGAGGCCATCATCCGCGTCGGCAGCTGCGGCGGCCTGTCCGAGAAGGTCGCTGTGCGCGACGTCGTCATCGGCTCCGCCGCCTCCACGGACTCCGCGATGAACCGCGCCCGCTTCGGCGACGTCACCTTCGCGCCCACCGCGGACTTCGACCTGATGCGCGCCGCGGTCGACTCCGCGAATGAGCGCGGCCTGCCCGCGGTGGTGGGCGGCCTGTTCTCCTCCGACCAGTTCTACAACCCGCGCACCGACATCACCGCGACCCTCGCCGGCTACGGCGTGCTCGGCGTCGAGATGGAGGCATCGGCCCTGTACACCCTCGCCGCGCAGTTCGACCGCCGCGCCCTCTCCATCTGCACCGTGTCCGATCACCTCATCACCGGTGAGGAGACCAGTGCGCAGGAGCGGCAGGAGACCTTCTCCGACATGGTCGTCATGGCGCTGGATGCGCTGCACACCCTGGACGTCAGCACCCACTGAGCCGGTCGGGCACACGAAAGGGGCGGAGCCTCTTGGCTCCGCCCCTTCCGTCATCGAGGACTCAGCGCGGCGGCTGAGACAGCGCGCGACGCGTGGTCAGTCGAGCAGTTCCTCGGAATCGTTCTTGTGGCGCGGGATCACCGCGAAGGTGATGTACAGCGCGACCAGGCACATGGCCAGGCCGATGATGAAGTACCAGTTCCACACGGTGTAGAGGCTCAGCACCCACAGGCCGGCGGTGAACAGCAGGAACAGCGGGATGAACATCGCGAGCGACGAACCGAGGCTGTTGCCCTCACCGGTCTGGTTGGCTTCGCGCCTCTCGTCCACGGTGTGCGAGCCCTCGGCTCCCCGAACGTCCGAAGCGGCGTATGCGTTCATCGATCCTCCAAAATCACGGCTGTACCGTTACCATCTTAGGCGATGGAGCCACCGCGCGCGAACCTGACGTGATGCCCACGAAGCGGGCGAACAGTTCGGCGGCGTCCGCGCGCGTCTCCGGATGGAACTGGACGGCGAGGACCGGCGCACCGGAGGTCGACTGCACCGCATGCACAACCCCCGAGGCGTGGCGCGCCACCACGCGCAGCCCCCGCCCCAGGGCGTCGATCGCCTGGTGGTGGAACGCGCTGACGGTCGGTGCGGTGCCGAGCGCCAGCGCCACGTCGCTGTCCGCGTCGACCTCGATCGGCACCTCGGTGAGCTGCTGGTCACTGCGCGGGTACGCGAGATCCTCATCCGCGAGGTGCTGGATGAGGGTGCCGCCGCGCGCCACGTTGATGATCTGCAGGCCGCGGCAGATGCCGAGCACGGGGATGCCGTTCTCCTCGGCGGCCTGAGCGAGCTCGATCTCGAACGCGTCGCGCGCCTCGTCGGCGGCGAAGTCCGTCGGCAGAGCACCCGCGCCGTAGCGCGCGGGGTCGATGTCAGTGCCGCCGGTGATGACGATGCCGTCGAGGTCGGCGAGCTCGTCGGCGCTCCACACCTCACCGGGCGTCAGGATCACGGGCCGTCCGCCGGCTTCGCGGATGGCGGTGGTGTAGTTGGTGGTCACGGCGGTGGCCTCGTACCCGGCCCAGGCGCCGTCGGTGAGCGTGCGCGTGCCGGCGGTGATGCCGATGAGGGGCCGACGGGTGCGGCCGGTGGCGGTGTCCGCGCTGGGGGCGGCGGTGCTGCCGATGAAGGCGGACATGCGGATGGCGTCCTTGTGAGAAGCAGTGTCATGTGCAGCGATGTTGCTCATTGCGCCATCCTTTCCGTGTCATTCGGCGGTGCTCGGCGGCCCCGCAGTGGTGCTGTGCTCCCCCGCTGCCGCGAGGGTTCCCCCAGTTCACTGCACGGGAAGGCCCCATCACAATCTGCATGGCCGAATGTGAACACGCCGCGATCCGAGCCCGGGCGCGCCGTCAGCCGCACCCGGGCCGGGCTCGGTCTGCTCAGCCGCGGGAGGCGATCGCTGCGCCCTCGGTCAGTGACTCGAGCTTCGCCCAGGCGATGTCCGGGTGGATGCGGCCGCCGAACCCGCAGTCGGAGGATCCGATGACGCGCTCCGGTCCCACGATGTCGGCGAAGCGGCGCAGGCGCTGCGCCACGAGTTCCGGATGCTCCACCACGTTGGTGGCGTGCGAGACCACGCCGGGCATGATAACGCGGTCCGCGGGCAGCTCGATGTCCTTCCACACCACCCATTCGTGCTCATGGCGCACATTGCCGGCCTCGAAGCTGAAGTACTTCGCGTTGATCTGCAGCATCAGCTCCGCGATGTGGCGGAACTCGATGTCGGTGGTGTGGGGGCCGTGCCAGGAGCCCCAGCAGAGGTGGAAGCGCACCTGCTCCTGCGGGATCCCCTCCAGTGCCCGGTTGATCGCATCGACCCGCTTCTGGGTGAACGCGAGGTAGTCCTCGATGGTGGGTTCGGGGTTGATCTGGTCCCAGTTCTCCGCGATCGACGGATCGTCGATCTGCAGCAGAAGTCCGGAGTCCGCGATCGCGCGGTACTCCTCGCGCATGACCTGCACCCACGCCTCGATGAACGCGTCCTCATCGCCGTAGTGGTCATCGGCGATGCGGGCACCGGAGCCCGGTGAGAGGGAGGAGAGGAAGCCCTGGTCGTACCCTGCGGCGTCGAGCGCGGAGCGGAAGTTGCGGGTGTCCGTCGCGGCGAACTCCCGGCCGAGGTCGGTGTAGCCGATGGCGGAGGTGGCGGCCGGGAACACCTTCTGTCCACCGACCGTGATGCCGGACTCCGGGTCGTTGTAGGCGTCGGCGAAGCGGACCCAGTCGCGGCGATCGGGGAACGAGGTGAGGCGGATGCGGCCCGGTTCGGAGCGCTTGGGCTCACTGTGGCGGTGGTCCTCGCCCGTGATCTCCAGGCCGGCGGTGCGGCCGAAGATGTACGACCACCAGGAGCCGTAGTTGACGCCGGTGGACATGTCCTTGCCGTATTCGCCGTCTCCGGGAATGGAGATGCCGATGTCCTTCTGGCGCTGCACCACCGAGGCGACGGCGTCGCGCAGCGTCTCGGCGAACTCGTCCGTGGTGACGGGGGTGATCCCGTCGGCCTCGAGGGGCCGTTCAGCGTTGGCGGTGATCAGCTCGGGAGTGCGGGGAAGGGAGCCCGCATGCGTTGTCTCAATGGTCATGTCGCCACAGTAGCGGGACGGCATGACGCCCCGTGAACCGGAGTTCACGGGGCGTCATGATCAGTCACATCTCAGCGGCTGAGCCGCGGCGATCACTCGCCGTCGACGATGCCGGAGAAGTCACCCCAGGTGGGGACGAGGTTGCGGTCGCCGAAGGCCTGCTCGATGCGGCGCACAACCGGCCAGTACTTGGCCTGGATGCGCATGGCGCGGTTCGAGTGGTAGCCCTTGACGTCCTCGCTGTTGTCCACGCCCGGGTAGACGGCGACCTCGCGGGAGTACGGGTGCTCCCACTCGGATGCCGATGCGCACTCAGCGGTGTGCGGAGCGTTGACCAGCGGGTTGTCGTCCTTCGGCCACTCGCCGGAGAGGACCTTCTCAGCCTCGTCGTACATGGCGAGCATAGCGTCGGCGAAGCGATCGAGCTCCTGCAGGTCCTCGGACTCCGTCGGCTCCACCATGAACGTGCCCGCAACCGGGAAGCTCATGGTCGGAGCGTGGAAGCCGTAGTCGATGAGGCGCTTGGCCATATCGTCCACGGTGATGCCCGTGCGGGCGGTGAACGGACGCAGGTCCACGATGCACTCGTGGGCCACGAGGCCGTTCTCACCCGTGTACAGGATCTCGAACTTCTCGCTGAGGCGCTTCGCCAGGTAGTTCGCGCCGAGCACGGCGGAGCTGGTGGCGTGGCGGATGCCCTCGGCGCCCATCATGCGGATGTACGCCCAGGAGATCGGCAGGATCGACGCGGAGCCGTACGGTGCCTGCGACACCGGAGCGCCGCCGTGCACCTGCTCGCCTTCGCCCACCACCGGATGCTCCGGCTTCTGGATCTGCGGGTGACCCGGCAGGAACGGAGCGAGGTGCGCCTTGGCTGCGACCGGACCGACGCCCGGGCCGCCGCCGCCGTGCGGGATGCAGAAGGTCTTGTGCAGGTTCAGGTGCGAGACGTCGCCGCCGAACTCGCCCGGGCGGGCGACCTGCAGCAGCGCGGTTGCGTTCGCACCGTCGACGTACACCTGACCGCCGGCATCGTGCACCAGCTGGCAGATGGTGCGGACCTCGGACTCGTACACGCCGTGCGTGGACGGGTAGGTGATCATGATCGCGGCGAGCTCATCGCCGTGGTCCTTGATCTTCTGCTTGAGGTCGTCGACGTCGATGTTGCCGTTGGCGTCCGAGGCGACGACCACCACGCGCATGCCGACGATCGCAGCCGAAGCGGCGTTCGTGCCGTGCGCGGAGGACGGCACGACGCAGACGTCGCGCTGCGATTCGCCGCGCGAGTTGTGGTACGCCTTGATCGCCAGCAGACCGGCGACCTCACCCTGGGAGCCGGCGTTCGGCTGCAGGGAGACGGTGTCGTAGCCGGTGAGGTCGGCGAGCCACTCCTCCAGCTGAGTGATCATCTCGAGGTAGCCCTCCACGTCCTCGACGGGCGCGAACGGGTGGACGGAGTTGAACTCCGGCCAGGTGATCGCAGCCATCTCGGTGGCGGAGTTGAGCTTCATCGTGCAGGAGCCCAGCGGGATCATGCCGCGGTCCAGGCCGTAGTCGCGGTCCGAGAGACGACGCAGGTAGCGCATCATCGCGGTCTCGGAGTGGAACGACTGGAAGACCGGGTGCTGCAGGAAGGAGGTCTCGCGCACGAGGCCGCCCCATGCGTCGCCGCTCTTCACGGCGCCGTCCTCGATCTCGCCCTTGGCGGAGCCGAACTCGCCGAACACGCCGGCGATGGCCTTCAGGTCCTCGGCGGTGACGGTCTCGTCCAGCGACAGCTGCACGGTGTCATCGTCGACGACGTGGATGAGCATCTCGGCCTTCTTGAAGGCCTCGTAGATGTCCTTGGCCCTGCCCGGTGCCTCGATGCGCAGGGTGTCGAAGAACGCTTCGTGCTTCAGGGTGAAGCCGGCGTCCTTCAGCCATGCGGCGAGGGTCGCGGTGCGGTCGGCGGTCTGACGCGCCAGGGCGGTCAGGCCGTCCGGGCCGTGGTAGACGGCGTACATCGATGCCATCACCGCGAGGAGCACCTGCGCGGTGGTGATGTTCGAGGTCGCCTTCTCACGACGGATGTGCTGCTCGCGGGTCTGCAGGGACAGACGGTACGCGGGGTTGCCGTCGGCGTCCTTGGAGATGCCCACCAGGCGGCCCGGCAGCTGGCGCTTGAGGTCGTCGTTGACGGCCACGAACGCGGCGTGCGGACCACCGAAGCCGAGCGGAACACCGAAGCGCTGGGAGGTGCCCATGACGACATCGGCGCCCATCTCGCCCGGGGACTTCAGCAGCGTCAGAGCGAGCAGGTCCGCTGCCACGATGACAACGGCCTTCGACTTCTTGAGCTCGGCGATGACCTCGGTGGCGTCCCAGACCCGGCCGGAAGCGCCCGGGTACTGGATCAGGGCACCGAAGAAGTCGCCCTCGGGTGCACCGTCGTTCGCGAAGTCCACGTACTTGAGCTCGAAGCCGAGGATGTCGGCACGGCCCTCGAGGACGTAGCGGGTGGTCGGCAGGACGTCCGCGTCCACGAGGAACACGTTGGACTTCTGGCGACGGTTCTGACGACGGGCGAGCATCATGCTCTCAGCGGCCGCGGAGGCCTCGTCGAGCATCGATGCGTTGGACAGATCCATGCCGGTGAGGTCGGCGATCATCGTCTGGAAGTTCATCAGCGACTCCAGACGACCCTGGGAGATCTCCGGCTGGTACGGCGTGTAGGCCGTGTACCAGCCCGGGTTCTCCAGGATGTTGCGCTGGATGACCGACGGCGTGTGTGTGCCGTAGTAGCCCAGGCCGATCAGCGAGCGCTTCGCGTTGTTCTTCTTCGCGAAGCCGCGCAGCTCCTCGAGGGTCGCGGACTCGGTCGCTGCCTCCGGCAGGATCGAGTCGGGCTCCTCACCGAGGTAGATCGTGCTGGGCACGGCCTTCTCCATGAGCTCCGAGAGCGACGAGACGCCGAGCGCCTTGAGCATGTGCTCCTGGTCGTTCGCGGTGGTGCCCACGTGGCGGCGGACAAACGAATGCTGGCCGTAGATGGCCTCGTTCATATCAGACATCAGTTGAGAGTGGCCCCTATCAGGACTGGGTGAGCTTGTCGTACTCGTCCTTGGACATGAGGTCATCGGGAAGGGATTCGACCTTCACCTTGATGAGCCATGCCGCACCGAACGGATCTTCGTTGACCTTCTCGGGTTCGTCGACGACGTCCTCGTTGATCTCGATGACCTCACCGGTGACCGGGGAGAAAAGGTCGGAGACGCTCTTGGTGGACTCGATCTCGCCCATCTCGGTGTGCGCCTCGACGCTGTCGCCCACCTCGGGCAGGTCAACGTAGACGACGTCGCCCAGCTGGTCAGCGGCGAAATCGGTCACGCCGACGACGACGGTGTCGCCCTCTTCGCGAACCCATTCGTGGTCCTTGGAAAACTTGAGATCAGACATGGTCATTTCCTTTCAATTGTGGAAAAGAGTGGAAAGCTCTGGAGGGATTACTTCTCGCGGGAGTAGAACGGGAGGTTGACCACCGTGGCGGGCAGGGTCTTGCCGCGGACGTCGATCTCCAGCTTGGTGCCCGGCTCGGCGAACTTCGGATCCACGTAGCCCAGGGCGATCGGGTAGCCGAGGGTCGGCGAGAGTGCGCCGGAGCTCACGTGGCCGATCTCGGTGCCGGACTCGTCCTTGATGCTGTAGCCGGCGCGCGCTGCGCGACGGCCCTCAGCGGTCATGCCCACGAGGACGGGCATGTCGCTGAAGTCCTTGCCTTCGAGGGCCTCGCGGCCGACGAAGTCGTCCTTCGACTTGAACGCAACCACGCGACCGAGACCGGCCTGCGCGGGGAAGAGGTCCTCGGACAGCTCGTTGCCGTACAGCGGCATACCGGCCTCGAGGCGGAGGGAGTCGCGGCAGGCGAGACCGCACGGGAGGATGCCCTCGCCGCCGATGGTCTCCATGGCCTTCCACAGGTCCACGGCGCTCTCGTTCGGGACGTACAGCTCGAAGCCGTCCTCACCGGTGTAGCCGGTGCGGGCGATCAGCAGGCGCTTGCCCTGGTAGGTGCCCTCGAGGATGCGGTAGTACTTGAGCTCGGCGAGCTCGTCGAGGTCGACCTCGACCTCGTCGGACTTCGCAAACTCCTCGACGATGTCGGCGGACTTCGGGCCCTGCACGGCGACCAGTGCGGTCTGCTCGGACTGGTCCTCGACCTTGACGTCGAAGCCTTCTGCGCGCTTGACGAGCTGCTCGGCGTCCACAAGGCGGTTGCCGGCGTTGGGGACGGTCATGAACTCGTCCTCGCTGAGGCGGTAGACGATGAGGTCGTCGATGATGCCGCCCTGGTCATTGAGCAGCAGGGTGTACTTCGCGCGGCCGATCTGCATGCTGGAGAGCTTGCCGGCGAGGGCGTAGTCGAGGGCCTCCCCGGCCTGCGGGCCGGTGAAGAACACTTCGCCCATGTGGGAGAGGTCGAACTGACCGGCCGAGTCGCGGACCGCAGCGTGCTCCGCCTTGTCGGAGGTGTAGCGCACGGGCATGTTCCAGCCGGCGAAGTCGGTGAACGACGCTCCCAGCTCCTGGTGGACTTCCTGGAGGGGTGTGCGGAGAAGCTCATCAGCGGACATTAAGACTCCTAGATCTGCGCAATGCGCGTACAACACATTGTTCCATCGATCCCGGTCCCGAGAATTCGCACAACCTGCGACCTGCGCTGGACCGGGCTGCTGGCGCCACTCTACTAGGGATTCCTGGGCCGGCCGTCCTGCCGCCTGGCCTAGGCTGACGGCGTGAACACTGAGGGTACGAACGTATGGCCCGTCCGCTTGACAACGGACCGGCTGTCGATCAGGGAGCCGTCGGAGCGCGACCGCCCCGCCCTCATCGAGCTGATCACCGCTGATCGCGCCCGCGACTACCTCGGCGGCGCCGTCGGCTTCGCCTCCCGGCAGGCCCTGGAGCTCTCGCCTCTCGGCCTGACCTGGGGCCGATGGGTGATCGCGGCAACATCTGCCGACGGAGTCGAGGATCACACTGACGATGCACCGGCGGACCGCATGCTGGGCATCGTCACCCTCAGCTACGACCGCGAAGAGCTGGAGCTGACGTACGCGCTGCTGCCGAACTGCGTCGGGTTCGGATACGCCGCGGAGGCGTGCCGCGCTGTTCTCGACTGGGCGGCGGAGAACCTGCCGGATGAGCATGTGATCGCGGTGACCGCCTCGCGCAACAAACGCAGCGTGGCGCTGCTGAAGCGCCTCGGCTTCACGACCCGGAAGGGCCTGACGGAGTTCGGCGAGCAGTGCCTGCTGATGGAGCGGCCCCTGGCGCTGGACTGACCGGAATCAGAACGGCTCGAGGAAGGGGTTGCGCCGCTCCTTGTCGCGCAGCTGCGCCCAGCGCGGCAGCACCGTGTGGGCGTCCTCGGCGATGACGTGATCGAACACGGCGCTGACGCTGGAGGTCGTGGCGTGCGGGTCGATGCACACGGTGACGGCGCCGCAGGAGCGGGCCAGCGGAGCCAGCAGCGCGGCCGGCGCGACCGTGTTGGAGGTGCCGACGGCGAGGAACACATCGCAGCTGCGGGCGGCGCGCTCGGCCGCCTCGATGACGGCGACGTCCAGCATTTCGCCGAACAGCACCACGTCCGGCCGGGTGCGCGCACCGCACAGGGGGCAGGCCGACGGGGCCCCGTACCGCTCGGGCAGATCCCGCGGGACGGCGCCCGCTTGCCCGGCGACGAGGTCGGCGCGCCACGGGCAGTCGTCGTTCAGGCAGCGGGCATGGGCGGCGCTGCCGTGGAGTTCGGCGACATCGCGGCTGCCGGCGACCTGATGGAGGCCGTCCACGTTCTGGGTGAGGACCTGCGCGCCGATCCGGGCGAGCGCCCGGTGGCCGGGCGTGGGGCCGATGACCGCGGCGGTCTCGAACACGCCGCCCCACACTTGCCACAGATGATCGAGGCTGTCCGGCAGGGCGGCGACGTCCATGGACGCCTCCAGCAGCGGGTCCTCCTCCCAGAGGCCGCCCGGGCCGCGGAATGTGCGCAGGCCGGCCGCCGCGCTGAGGCCCGCCCCGGTGAGGGCGACCACGCGGCGGTGATGGGGGCGGAGTTCGAAGGCACGCGTCTGCACGCCTCCCATGCTAGCGCCCGCTCAGATGAGGATCGCGGGATCGGTTCCGGCGGACTCCTCGCGGTGAACGGTCGGATCCAGCGGTCGTGAGCGGGCTGGGATTCCGACAGCGGAGGACTCCGTCGGCACGTCGCTGACCACCACGGCGTTCGCGCCGATCCGTGACCGCGCGCCGATCTCAACGGGACCGAGGATGCGCGCACCGGCGCCGACGATCACGCCGTCCCCCACGGTGGGGTGGCGCTTGGTCTGCTCGAGGGAGCGCCCGCCGAGCGTGACCTGGTGGTAGAGCATGACGTCGTCGCCGACCTCGGCGGTCTCGCCGATGACGACCCCCATGCCGTGGTCGATGAAGAAGCGCCGCCCGATCCGCGCACCCGGGTGGATCTCCACACCGGTGGCGGCGCGGCTCACCTGCGACAGGGCGCGGGCGGCGAAGCGCAGGCGGGGCCGCTGCCAGAGCCGGTGGGAGATGCGGTGGGTCCAGACCGCGTGCAGCCCGGGGTACAGCAGGGCGATCTCGAGGTCGCTGCGTGCGGCGGGGTCGCGCTCGCGCGCGCCCTGCAGGTCCTCGCGGAGCTGCTCGCGCACGGCGGTCAGGGAGCGGGCGGCGCGGCGGATCATCAGTCGAGGTACTCCGAGAACAGCGGGGTGGACAGGTACCGCTCGCCGAAGCTGGGGATCATCACGACGATGAGCTTGCCGGCCATGTCATCGCGGGAGCCGAGCTCGATGGCCGCTTCAACGGCGGCGCCGGAGGAGATGCCGACGAGCAGGCCTTCGGAGCGGGCGACGCTGCGGGCGCGCTCCATGGCCTTCTCGCCTTCGACGGCGATGACCTCGTCGTACACCTCGGTGTCGAGCACCTCGGGCACGAAGTTCGCGCCGAGACCCTGGATCTTGTGGGGGCCGGCGCTGCCGCCGGACAGCAGCGGCGACTCGGCGGGCTCCACAGCGACGATGCGGACGTCCGGCTTGCGCTCCTTGAGCACCTGGCCGACGCCGGTGATGGTGCCGCCGGTGCCGACGCCGGCGACGACGGCGTCCACGGTTCCGTCAGTGTCGCGCCAGATCTCCTCCGCCGTCGTGGCGCGATGGATCTCGCGGTTGGCCTGGTTGGCGAACTGGCGCACGAGGACGCCGCCGGTCTCCTCGGCGAGCTCTTCGGCCCTCTGAACGGCGCCCTTCATGCCGCCGGCGGGCTCGGTGAGTTCGATCTGGGCGCCGAAGGCGCGCAGCAGCGCCCGGCGCTCCTTGGACATCGAGGCGGGCATGGTGAGGATGACGCGGTAGCCGCGGGAGGAGCCGATCATGGCCAGGGCGATGCCGGTGTTGCCGGAGGTGGCTTCGATGATGGTGCCGCCGGGCGTGAGCTGCCCGGACTCCTCCGCAGCGTTGATCATCGCCGCGCCGATGCGGTCCTTGACGGATGCGCCGGGGTTGGAGAACTCGATCTTGGCGACCACGGTGGCCCGGACGGCATCGGGCAGGTGGTTGAGGCGGACGAGCGGGGTGTTGCCGACGAGATCGGAGACGCTGGAATGGATGCGCACGCGGATCAGCTCCTGTTCTGGGCGGGTGGGTGGATGAGTGCCGACGGATGCACCGCCTTCACTTTTGGTCACCCTAAGTTGCTCTTATGGCTCCATCCTATGCCGCCGTCCCTGAGCGACCAGCGCTGCACCCTCGGAAACGACGGCGGGGCGCCGCAGCGTCGATGCTGCAGCGCCCCACCACGGAGTTCGTCCTGGCTCGGTCAGTAGGCCATGCCCATGAAGTCCCGCACCCGATCCAGCGTGCGAACCGCCTGCTCACGCGCCTTTTCATTACCGGCGCGCAGCACCTCGAGGAGGTAGTCGGGGCTCCGCTCGAGCTCTGCGCGGCGTGCCCGCAGCGGCGCCAGATGCTCGTTGAGAGCTTCGGCACACATGACCTTCAGAGTGCCCGCGCCCTTGTCGCCGATCTCGTCAGCGATCTCCTGGGGACTGCGCCCGGTGCACTCGCTGGTGATGGTCAGCAGGTTCGCCACCTCGGGGCGGGCGTCGGGGTCGTAGGTGATGGTGCGGTCCGAATCGGTCTTGGCGCGCTTGATCTGCTTCTCGGTCTCCTTGGCGGTCATCGAGAGCATGACGGTGTTGCCGCGGGACTTCGACATCTTGTCGCCGTCGAGGCCGAGGATGATCGGCGCCTTGGAGAGCAGCGCGTCCGGTTCGGTGAAGAACTTCTCGCCGCCGGCGAAGCGCTCGTTGAAGCGACGGGCGATGACCCGGGTCTGTTCGATGTGGGGCAGCTGATCCTTGCCCACGGGCACGAGGTTGCCGTGGCAGAAGAGGATGTCGGCGGCCTGATGGACCGGATAGGTGAGCAGCAGTCCGCCCATATGGCTCTTGCCGGCAGCGGCGAGCTCGGACTTCACGGTGGGGTTGCGCTCGAGCTCCGGCTGGGTGACCAGGGCGAGGAACGGCAGCACGAGCTGGTTGAGCTCGGGGATCGCGGAGTGGGCGAAGATCGTGGACTTCTCGGGGTCGATGCCGGCTGCGAGGTAGTCGGTCAGCAGCTGGGTGACGCTGCCGCGGATGTCGCCGACGAGGTCGCGATCGGTGATGACCTGCAGGTCCGCCACCAGGATCCAGGACTCCACACCGGCGTTCTGGAGCCGGACGCGGTTGCGCAGCGTGCCGAAGTAGTGCCCGATGTGCAGAGCACCGGTGGGGCGGTCACCGGTCAGCATGCGGAAGACTGACGGATCCTTCTCCAGCTGCTGCTCGATCTGCTCATTGCGGCGCAGCGCGGCGGCGTAGGTGCCGGTGGGGATATCGGCGATGGTCGGGGACGCGGAAGCGGGGTTGGTGTTCACTCCTCTACCGTACCGAATCCGCGGCCCGGCCCGCCCCTCGGCACATGCCTCGACCCTGCTGGCGCCGCACCTGGCGGCGCGGGTCTCAGCGGGGTGCGGCCGTGGAGGAGCGGACCACGAGTTCGGGGCGGGCCGCGAAGGCGGAGCTGCGGGCCCGACGGGTGCGCCCGTCATGGGTGAGCACGTGCCGCAGCGCAGTGCGGGCCATCAGCGCGACCGGCTGGCGGATCGTCGTGATCGCCGGCGAGTGGGTGCGGGCGGTGGGGATGTCGTCGTAGCCGACCACGGACAGGTCCCGTGGAACGCTGAGCCCGCGGTCGACGGCGGCAGCGATGGCGCCGACCGCCATGACGTCCGATCCGCAGATGATGGCGGTGCAGTCCTGTTCGAGCAGTTCACTGGCGGACTGATACCCGCCGGCGTAGGAGAAGTCGGTGTAGGAGATGGGGCAGCGGTCGGGCCCGTCCTTCGTGAGGGCACTGAAGGCGGCGGTCTTGCGCCGCACCGGCCAGGTGTGCTCATCGCCCACGGCGAGTCCGATTCGCTGATGCCCGAGCTCGCGCAGGTGGGTGAGCGCGAGGCTGATCGCGAATTCGTCATCCGCGGTGATGAAGGCGGCTCGCAGATCCGGCAGCTCGCCGTTGACGAGGCTGAAGACGACCCCGCGCTCCATCGCTGCGCGGTAGTGGTCGTGGCTCTGCGCCGAGTCGGCATGCAGACCCGAGACCACGATGATGCCGCGGGAACCGGCGCGCACCAACCGCTCGAAGATCCGCTGCTCATCCTCGGGGCTGCGAGCGCCGGCACCGATGAGGACGTCGGCATCGGCGCGGACGGCCTCCTGTTCGACCGCATCGGCGAACATCGGGAAGATCGGATTGTCCAGCACCGGCAGCACCACACCGATCAGCGGGCGGGAGTCCTGCAGGGCCGGGTCGCTGTAGCGGCCGAGCTCGCGGGCGATCTGCAGCACCTTGTCGCGCGTGGTTTGATTGACCCCGGGCTTGCCTGCAAGAACTCGGGACACGGTTGCTTCGCTGACGTGCGCTTGCGCTGCGATGTCGATCAGTCGCGCTTTCATTGCTGCTGCTTTCTTCGGCATCCGCAGGCGGTTCCGCCGCGGAGGGGCGGGTGCGGATAACGACCCAGAGGGGTGGACGAACGTCCCTGTTCGCGAGTCGGCGAGTCCGCACGCAATGCAACTTTCTTGCATCTTGCAGTCCCATTCTTGCACACTTGGAGTCCGTCGGCCTACCGTGAAGCAACGGGAGGGCCCCCGCCACCCCGCGACCGATGCCCGCCACCACGGTTCCCCATCGGACCGCACAGCGAGCAGCCACCATTCGAAGGAGAACACGGTGCTGATCCGTCGTCATACATTCCTGGCCATGGGCGCCGCCACCCTCGGCGCCGCCACCCTCGCCGCCTGCGGCTCTGGCTCCACCGAGAAGAAGGGCGCCGACTCCGGCGCGTCCGATGCCGGCGGTGCCGAGGGCGCAGCCCCGGCCGTCCCCAAGGACGCCGACCTCGTCATCTGGGCCGATGAGAAGAAGGCCGCCTCTCTGCAGGAGCCCGCGAAGGCCTGGGGCGAGTCTCAGGGCCTGAAGGTCGCCGTGCAGACCGTCGCCGACGAGCTGCAGAGCTCGTTCATCACCGCCAACCAGGCGGGCAACGGCCCGGACATCCTGCTCGGCGCCCACGACTGGATCGGCAACCTCGTGCAGAACGGCGCTGTCTCCCCCGTCCAGCTGCCGGCCGACGCCAAGAAGGCCCTGGCACCCGTCGGCCTCGAGGCCGTCACCTACGACGGCCAGACCTACGGCATGCCGTACGCCGTGGAGTGCATCGCGCTGTTCGCGAACAAGAAGCTCACCGACAAGCCGGCCCCGGCCACGATCGAGGAGCTCGTCGAGGCCGGCAAGGCCGGTGGCGCCGAGACCCCGCTCTCCCTGCCCGTCGGCGAAGAGGGCGACCCCTACGCCATGCACCCGCTGTACACCTCCGCGGGCGGCTACCTGTTCGGCGAGAAGTCCGATGGCGGCCTCAACCCCGAGGACGTCGGGGTCGGCAAAGACGGGTCCGTCTCCGCCGGTGAGAAGATGCAGCAGCTCGGCAAGGAGGGCGTGCTGAAGACCTCCATCACCAACGACAACGCCATCTCCCTGTTCACCGACGGCAAGGCCGCCTACCTGATCTCCGGCCCGTGGGCGCTTGCGGACATCAAGAAGGCGAAGATCGACTTCGAGCTCTCCCCCATCCCCGGCTTCGAGGGCATGGAGGACGCGCGTCCGTTCGCCGGTGTGAACGCGTTCTACGTCGCATCCAAGGGCAAGAACGCCGCGTTCGCCAGCCAGTTCGTCAACGCCGTCGCCGCCTCCCCGGACCTGGTGGAGCAGATGTTCGCGAAGAACGAGCTGCCGCCGGTGAACCTGGAGCTGCAGAAGAAGCTCGCCGAGAAGCACCCGGAGGTCGTGAAGTTCGCGCAGTTCTCCGAGAAGGCTGAGCCGATGCCGTCGATCCCGCAGATGGCGGCCGTGTGGAAGCCGCTCGGCATCGCTGAGGCCAACATCATCGGCGGCGCCGACCCGAAGTCCTCCATGGAGGGCGCCGGCAAGGCCATCACCGATTCGATCAAGGGCTGATCCCTGACCGGCGGCTGATGGTCCCGTCCGCATCCGCGCGCGGGACCATCAGCCGTCCGACCGCCATCCGTCGTCCGAAGCATCAAGGAAGATCCGCGAGATGACCGACACCTCCGCCCCCGCCCACCGGCAGCGCACCACCTCCACCGCCGCCCTGGTGGTGAAGATCCTGTTCCTGGGCTCCGTCGCCGCCGCTGCCGTGTGGCTGATCCCCCTGCTGATCGGTCTGAAGGCCTGGCTGTGGCTGACCTTCACCGTGCTGACGGTGGCGGCGATCTTCGCGCTCTACACCACCAAGCGCTTCATCCCCGGCAAGTACATCTTCCCCGGCACCTTCTTCCTGGTGGTCTTCCTCATCACGCCGATCATCCTGACGGTCGGCTACTCGTTCACGAACTACGGCGACGGGTCCCGCGGCACCAAGCAGGAGGCCATCAACTCGATCACCGGCAACTCCGTGCAGCAGGTCGACGGCGCATCCCGCTACACCCTCACCGTCGGCACGAAGGGCGCCGCGGAGGGGCCGTACACGTTCTTCCTCGTGGACCAGAGCACCGGTGAGGCCTTCACCGGCAGCGCCGAGCAGCCGCTGGAGCCGGTCACGGACGGCGCCGTCACCGTCAGCTCCGGCAGGGTCACGGAGGCCGACGGCTTCACCCTGCTGAAGCCGCGCGAGGTCAACGACCACTTCCGCGAGATCAGTGAGGTCGCCGTCACCGTTGACGACACCACCGCGGTGCGCATCCTCGACGCCGGCACTGCGTTCCAGGGCACGAAGGTGCTCCAGTACGACGAAGCGAAGGACCAGATCGTCAACACCGCCACCGGTGAGGTCTTCACCGTCGGGGAGGTGGGCGGCGAGCAGGTGTTCGTGGATGCCGACGGCAAGCGCGCCTTCTCCCAGTCCTGGCTGCAGGGCGTCGGGTTCGACAACTACACCCGCCTGTTCACCAACGGCAGCGTGGGCGCCCAGTTCCTCAAGGCGTTCGCATGGACCCTCGTGTTCGCCGCCGGCTCGGTCATCACCACGTTCGCGCTCGGCCTGGCCCTCGCACTCGCCCTCAACGACGAACGGATCCGGGGTCGCCGCCTGTACCGGTCGTTCCTGCTGCTGCCGTACGCGGTGCCCGGCTTCATCGCTCTGCTGATCTGGTCGAACTTCTACAACCAGGACTACGGGCTGATCAACCAGCTCACCGGCCTGCACATCAACTGGCTGGGCGACCCCACCTGGGCGAAGGTCGCGATCCTGCTGACCAACCTGTGGATGGGCTTCCCGTACATGTTCATCGTCTGCACCGGCGCGCTGCAGTCGATCCCGTCGGACGTGAAGGAGGCCGCCCGCATTGACGGCGCCTCCTCGCTGCAGACCACCGTCAAGGTGATCACCCCGCTGCTGCTGGTGTCGATCGCGCCGCTGCTGGTGGCCTCGTTCGCCTTCAACTTCAACAACTTCAACGCCATTGAGCTGCTCACCGGCGGCGGCCCGTTCCCCGACAACGAGTTCACTCGAGGCGGCACCGACATCCTGATCTCCATGGTGTACCGCATCGCCTTCGGCGGTTCCGGAGCGGACTTCGGCTTCGCCTCCGCCGTGTCCGTGGTCCTCTTCGCGATCACCGGTCTGCTGGCGGCGTTCCAGTTCCGGTTCACGAAGTTCCTCGAAGACGTCAACTGACCGGCCGCAGCAGAAGGACTGACACCGATGAGCACCTCCATCACCACCTCCACCGCCGAACCGGCTCCGCGCAACCGCATGAGCGCGGGCCGCTGGTTCCGCGAGATCGGCTGGCGCCACCTGGTCGGCATCGCCGCCCTGGTCTTCGCAGCGATCCCGATCCTGTACGTCATCTCCGCATCCCTGAATCCGCTGGGCACCGTGTCCTCCACGAACCTGATTCCGCGGGCGTTCAGCCTCGACCACTTCCGCGAGCTGCTGTCCGGTTCCCGCGGCCCGTTCCTGCGCTGGTACCTCAACACCGCAATCGTGTGCGGCGTGGTGGCCCTCACCCAGGTGAGCCTGTCGGTGCTGGCGAGCTATGCCTTCTCCCGCCTGCGCTTCGCGGGCCGGCGCGGCGGCATGCTGGCGCTGCTGCTGATCATGATGTTCCCGGCGATCCTGTCGATGATCGCGATCTACACGATGATCTCCGACCTCGGCGAGGCGATCCCGTTCCTCAGCCTGGACTCCCTGCCCGGCTACATCGTGGTGCTGCTGGGCGGCTCCCTCGGGCAGGTGTGGCTGATCAAGGGCTTCTTCGACACCATTCCCCGGGAACTGGATGAGGCGGCGATCATCGACGGCGCCACCCATTGGCAGACCTTCACCCGCATCCTGCTGCCCACGCTGACCCCGATCCTGGCGACCACGTTCCTGCTGTCCCTGGTCGGTGTGATGAGCGACTTCCTCCTCGGGTCGATCTTCCTCACCAGTGACGAGAACAAGACCCTCGCCGTGGGCCTCTACGGCATGCTCGCCGGTGACCGCTCCAACAACCTGGGCGTGTTCGCCGCCGGCGCGGTGCTGACGATGATCCCGGTGATCGTCCTCTACCAGTTCCTGCAGAAGTACATCGTGGGCGGCTCCACCTCCGGCGCCGTCAAGGGCTGAGCACGCATTGACCGCACCGTTCACCCCCACGGCGCCCGGCCTCGACCTGTTCGCCGCTGAGCCGTTCCACGACTCCGGTCCGCTGTGCACCTCCGCGTCCGCCCCGGCGCTCGGCGACACCGTCGAGGTTCGTCTGTGGGTGCCGGACCTGTGGCATGCGAGCGCGGTCGCCCTGCGGCAGGTCCGCGACGGCGAACCCGTCGCCACCGCGCTCGAGCAGGGCCCCGCTGACGGCGCCGGGCACTGGTTCACCGGCGAGGTGCTCGTCCACAACCCGGTCACCCGCTACCGGTTCTGCGTGGTCGGCTCCCAGGACCCGTCGGCCCCCTCCCCGCTGCCGTACGCGTGGGTGACCGCCGCCGGGATCCGCGACCACGACGTCACCGACGCCGACGACTTCACCCTCATCGCCCACACCCCCGCTCCCGACTGGGTGGGGGACGCGATCGTCTACCAGATCTTCCCGGACCGCTTCGCCCGCGCCGCCCACTCCCCCACCACAGCCGACGGCCTCCCCGATCTCGACCTGCCCGATTGGGCGGAGCCGATGCGCTGGTCCGATCCCGCCTCGGAGGACGGCCACCGCAACGGCGTCCAGCTGTTCGGCGGTGACCTCGACGGCATCATCGAGCACCTCGACCACATCCAGGGCCTCGGCGCGGACACGGTCTACCTGACGCCGATCTTCCCCGCCGGCTCCGTGCACCGCTACGACGCCTCCGCGTTCGAGCGCGTCGACCCGCTGCTCGGCGGCGACGACGCCCTCGCACGGCTCAGCGCCGCCCTGCACGAGCGCGGCATGCGCCTCATCCTCGACCTCACCACGAACCACACGGGCGATCGGCACGCCTGGTTCCAGGCGGCGCTCGCCGACCCCACCGCCCCGGAGCGGGACTTCTATCTGTTCTCCGGCGACGGCGACGACTACGTCGGCTGGCTCGGCGTCCCCAGCCTGCCGAAGCTCGACCACCGCGCACCCGCGATGCGCCGCGCACTCTATGAGGGCGCCGACTCCGTCACCGCGCACTGGCTCGCCGAGCCGTTCAGCGCCGACGGGTGGCGCATCGACGTGGCGAACATGACCGGCCGCCACGGCGCCCAGGACCTCGCGCACGAGGTGGCCCGCACCATGCGCCGCACCCTCGGCCGGCAGCACTGGCTGATCGCCGAGCACGGCCACGACGCCACGCGCGACCTCGACGGCGACGGCTGGCACGGAACCATGAACTACGCCGGCTTCACCCGCCCCCTCTGGGCGTGGCTCGCCGACCCCGACTCGGACCTCAACTGGCTCGGTCTGCCGATGAGCATCCCCCGCCTGCCAGGCGGCGCAGCCACCCGCACGCTGCGCGGTGTGAACGCCCAGATGCCGTATCCGTCACGGCTGCATTCGCAGAACCTGCTGTCCAGCCACGACACGCCCCGCATCCGCACGGTCACCGGTGACGCCGGCCGCACCCGGGTGGCGCTCGGACTGCTCGCCTGCCTGCCCGGCGTCCCCACCCTGTTCGCCGGCGACGAGCTGGGCCTGCACGGGCTGAACGGCGAGCACTCCCGCACTCCGATGCCGTGGGACCTGATCGACGGCTCCGGGCCCGCGAGCGCCGTCACCGCGATCGACCACGACGCCCTCACCACCGTCCAGCGCTCCTTTGCGGCCCGCGCCGCCTCGCCCGCCCTGCGCCGCGGCGGCATCCGCTGGATCGCGGCCACCGCCGACGCGCTCGTGTTCATCCGCACTCACCCGGAGGGCAGCGTGCTGATCCATGCGGCCCGCACCGCCCATGACGCGATCGAGGTCCCCACCGATCTGCTGCTGGGGACGGTGCGCGCCCAGAATCCGTCGGCCGCCCTCCTGCACGTGGGCGGAGCCGCCTGTGCCGACGGGGCCGGTGTCCTCCGCCTGAGCGCCGAGGGGCCCGGGCTGAGCGCGCTCCCCCTCACCGACCTGACCTGAACCGACGACCATCCACCCCCCCCAGAGAAGGAGGACTGCAATGTCGAACGAATGGTGGCGCAGCGCCGTGGTGTACCAGGTGTACCCGCGGTCGTTCGCCGACGGCAACGGCGACGGCATGGGCGACCTGCCCGGCATCACCGCGCGTCTGGAGCACATCCGGGACCTGGGCGCGGACGCGATCTGGCTGTCCCCGTTCTACACCTCGCCGCAGCACGACGCCGGCTATGACGTCGCGGACTTCACCGACGTCGACCCCCGCTTCGGTACCCTCGAGGACGCCGATGCCCTGATCGCCCGGGCCCATGAGCTCGGCATCCGGGTGATCGTGGACATCGTCCCCAACCACTCGTCCTCCGAGCACCCCCTGTTCAGGGCCGCGCTGGACGCGGAGCCCGGCTCCCCGGAGCGCGAGATGTACATCTTCCGCGACGGCAGGGGCGAGCATGGCGAGGAGCCGCCGAACAACTGGCAGTCGATCTTCCACGGCAGCGCCTGGACCCGCGAGGAGAAGCACGGCCAGTGGTACCTGCACCTGTTCGACACCTCCCAGCCGGACTTCAACTGGACCAACCGCGCCGTGCGCGACATGTTCGAAGGCGTTCTGCGGTTCTGGCTCGACCGGGGCGTCGACGGCTTCCGCGTGGACGTCGCCCACGGCATGATCAAGCCGGACGGCCTGCCGGACGAGTCCGAGGAGCACCGTCAGCTCATGGCCGGCGACCCCGACGTGGTCCCCGTCTACTTCGACCAGGACGGGGTCCACGAGATCTACCGCGAGTGGCGCCGTGTGCTCGACGAGTACGAGGGCGACCGCATGATGGTGGCGGAGGCATGGGTGCCGAAGAACCGTCAGCACCTGTACATCCGGCCCGACGAGATGCACCAGATCTTCAACTTCGGCTTCCTCGGCGCTGGCTGGAGCGTGGACACCATCACCGAGGCCATCATGACGCCGCTGACCTTCGCGAAGGAGGTCGGCTCCCCCAGCACCTGGGTGCTGTCCAACCATGACGTGATCCGTCACGCGACCCGCTACGGCTTCGAGCACGGCTACCGCTTCGGTGAGGGTCTGTCCCGCGAGGAGAAGCCGGACCTGGAGCTGGGTCTGCGTCGCGCCCGCGGCGCCACCGCCCTCATGCTGGCTCTGCCCGGCTCCGCCTACCTGTACCAGGGCGAGGAGATGGGGCTGCCGGAGGTCGCGGAGATCCCCGACGAGCTGCGCGAGGACCCAGCGCACAAGCGGGCCGGTGTGCCGGGCCGCGACGGCTGCCGTGTGCCGCTGGCGTGGGAGAAGGACTCCCCCGCCTACGGCTTCTCCTCGACGGGGAAGGCGTGGCTGCCGCAGCCGGACGTCTACGGTGAGCGCGCCGCGGACCAGCAGGACGGGGTGGAGGGCTCCACACTGGAGTTCTACCGCACTGCGATCGCGCAGCGCCGCGCCCTGGGCCTGGCGACCGGTGACCTGGTGATGAACGAGAGCCCGCATGAGGGCGTGCTGTCGCTCACCAACGCTGGTGTCACGGTGCTGGTGAACACCACGGATCAGGACCATGACCTGCCGGAGGGTGCTGAGGTACTGCTGGCCTCCCACCCGGATGCGCAGACCCGGCTGGCGGCCAACAGCACCGTGTGGCTGCGTTGAGCGGCTGTTGGTAGTCTCCCGTTCATGCGCTCTCACACACCGGCGGAGCCGCGTGATGACTTCGATGTGGTCATCCTCGGCGCGGGCCTGAACTCCCTGAACCTTGCGATCGCCTTCCACGCCCAGTACGGGATGCGCTCCACCTTCGTGATGCGCTCCTCGGTGGCGATGAACGAGAAGACGGTCACAGCGGATGCGGTGGCGCTGCCGTTGGGGACATCGGATGAGGAGTTCGCTGAGGCGCTCGTCGAGCTGGCCCGCAGGCGTCCTGCGGGCCGGCCGGCCCTGCTGCTGACCAACGATGACACGCTGATCGCGTTCATCGACCGTTTCCGGGACCAGCTGGAGCCGCACTACCTGCTCACGCAGATCCCGCGGAGCCTGCTCGATCAGCTGGCGGACAAGGCGGAGTTCGCGGAGATCTGCGCGGGGCTGGACATCCCCACCCCGCCGACTGTGACCGTGGACTTCTCCCGCGCCGGTCAGGAGGGGTGGAACGGGCACGAGGAGCTGCCGTGGCAGTTCCCCGTGGTGGCGAAGCCCGCCCGCACCAGCGACTACGCCCACGTCGACTTCCCCGGGAAGCGCAAGGTGTTCATGCTGGAGTCCGAGCAGGAGCGCCGCGATCTCGTGGAGTCGCTGACGAACGCCGGATTCCGCGGCCGGTTCCTGTTCCAGGAGCTGATCGAGGGCGACGACACGACGCTGCGGTCGATCACGGCCTACCGGTCCACACGCGGCCGCGTCACGCTGCTGTGCGCGGCGCAGGTGCTGCTGGGAGAGCACACACCGGAGGCGCTGGGCCGTCCCGCGGCGATGATCACCGGGTCGTTCCCGGAGCTGACGGCGCAGGCGGAGCGGTTCCTGGACCATGTGGACTACGTCGGGTTCGCGAACTTCGATCTGAAGGTGGATCCGCGCACCGGCGAGGCGTACTTCCTGGAGATCAACCCGCGCATCGGCCGCAACAACTACTACGTGACGGGCGCGGGCGAGCCGGTGTCGCGCCACATCGTGGCGGACCGCATCGACGGGGTCGACCTCGATCAGGTCGTCGTTGACCGCGAGGTGCTCTACTCGATCGTGCCGCGCCTGTGGGTGCGGCGCTACATCCGTGACCGCCACCTGCGGCGCCGCTTCGACCGCATTGCGCGGCGCGCTCTGCGCAACCCGTTCCGCTACGGCCCGGAGCGTCTGTGGATCAAGGCGTACTCAGTGGTGTCCGGGGCGAACTTCGTGCGCAAGTACCTGCGCGTGTATCCGCGGCCGACGGATTCCGGTTTCTGATCCCGCGCCGCCCTGTGCCACGCTTCTTCTCTCCGATCGAAAGCTTCGTCTGCCATGACCCGTTCCTACGCCCTTCCGGCTTCGCCTTCGCCGGCTGACCACTCCGACACCGAGCATGTGCAGCTGGTGCTGCTGGGCGGTGACATCGGCGTCTACGCGATCGCGCGCGCGTTCCACGAAGCCTTCGGCACTCACGCCACGGTGATCACACGCAGCGTGGCGGGACCGGTCGCGGACTCCTCGATCCTGCAGGCCCGCGGTCTGGGTGCCGAGGCCGGAGAGGCGGAGCTGCTCGAAGCCGCTCTGGAGACCGGGCGCCTGGCCACCGCGCAGCGGGCGCGGACGGGAGGTCCGAAGCCGTTCCTGCTGGCGAACGCGGACTGGCTGATTGCGCTGATCGTCCGCAACCGGGAAGCGCTGAGTGAGCACTATCTGCTGCCGGTGCTGCCGGAGGACCTGCTGGAGCAGGTGGCGGACAAGGCTGAGTTCGCGAGGCTGTGCGCCGAGGTGGAGATGACCACTCCGACTACGGTGATCGTGGACTTCACCGACGGTGCCCTGCCGGCGGTGCCGGAAGTGGAGCATCTGGGCTGGCCGCTGGTGGCCAAGCCGTCCCGCTCCTCGGCGTACGCGCATGTGAAGTTCCCCGGGAAGCGGAAGGTGTTCGAGATCGCTGCCCGCGCGCAGCTGGAGGATCTGGTCCGTCGCCTGCATGAGGCGGGGTTCCGGGACCGCTTCGTGCTGCAGGAGATGATCCCGGGCGATGACACGGCGATGCGGTCGGTGACGGCGTATGTGGATCAGCGCGGGGCGGTCACGCTGATGGGCGGAGCGCATGTGCTGCTGGAGGAGCACACGCCGGGCGCCCTGGGGAATCCGGCGGCGATGATCACGCAGGACATGCCCGAGCTGTTCGCTCAGGCGGAGCGGTTCCTGACGCATGTGGGCTACCGCGGGTACGCGAACTTCGATGTGAAGGTGGATCCGCGCGATGGGCAGCCGAAGTTCTTCGAGGTGAACCCGCGGGTGGGCCGCAACAACGTCTACATGACGGCGGCGGGCGCCAATATTGCGCTGCCGGCTGTGGCGGACCATCTGCAGCAGCGCAGCATCGAGCAGATCCGCCCCACCCGGGAGATCCTCTACTCGATCATCCCGAGAACCCTGCTGTGGCGCTACGTCACGGACCCGTCTCTGCGGTCACGCGCGAAGGCGATCGCGAAGCGTGCCACGGTCCACCCGCTGCTGTACCGTCCCGAGGGCCTGAAGCGCCGCGCCTACGTCGCGGCGGCGATGGCGAACCAGGTGAAGAAGTTCGCCCAGCACTACCGGTCGCCGTCGGCCGACGGCTTCTGACCCCGTCCGGGCCACTCCGGGGAATCTCCGGGGCGTCGCACCGGCGCGCCGCCGACTGCTGCCCGTAGCCTGGCAGGGATGGAACCGAGCCGTGCTGCCGCCGTCCTCAAGTCGGATCAGCTCGCGACTTTCCGACGATGGTCGCGGCCGCGCGGATCAGTGACGATGGGGGCATGAGGATGGAACGACCGCTGAAGGTGCTGATCACCACCGACTGGTACGAGCCCGTGGTGAACGGAGTGGTGGCCAGTGTGCTCACCCTGAAGAAGCAGCTGGAGCTGCTGGGCTGCGATGTCCGCGTCCTCACGCTGTCCGGGTCCGTCCGCTCCACCATCGAGAACGGGGTGTACCGTCTCGGGTCCGTGTCCGCGTCCCTGTTCTACGACCATGCACGCCTGGCGGTCCGCTCGAACCGCAGGATTCGCCGCGAGCTCGAGCAGTGGCGTCCCGATGTCATCCATTCCCAGTGCGAGTTCTCCACGCACCTGTGGGCGAAGCGCCTGGCGAAGAGCCTCCGCATCCCCGTGGTGCACACCTACCACACGATCTACGAGGACTACACGCACTACTATTCGCCCTCGCGCACCATGGGCAAGAAGATGGTGTCCTCCTTCAGCCGCAAGGTGTGCACGGCGATGGACGCCGTCATCGTCCCGACCGGCAAGGTCGCCGATCTGCTGCAGGGCTACGGCATCACCACCCCGATCTCCGTGATCCCCACGGGCCTGGACCTCACGCACTTCCGTCCCGCCGCCACGATTGCGGAGCGGGAGCAGAGCGTGCGCCTGCGCGCTGAGCTCGGCATCCCCGCCCACCACCGCGTCCTCATCTCCGTGTGCCGCCTGGCGAAGGAGAAGAACGTGGACGAGGTCATCGCGTCCTTCGCCGCGTCCGGTGCAGAGAACACCACTCTCGTGCTCGTGGGCGATGGCCCGTACCGGCCGGAGCTCGAACGCCTTGTGGAGCGCCTGGATGTGCAGGAGTCGGTGCGATTCGCCGGCTTCGTGGCCCCGTCGGCCGTCCCCGAGTACTACCGGATGGCGGACGTCTTCGTCTCCGCCTCCCTCAGTGAGACGCAGGGGCTCACCTACATCGAGGCGCAGGCGTGCGGGCTGCCGCTGCTGTGCCGCGAGGATCCATCCCTGGAGCAGGTCGTCGTCCCCGGCCGGACAGGGTGGACGTTCACCTCGGCCGACGGGTTCCGCCGCGGGCTCGATGCCATCACCTCCAGCTCCGCCGTCATGCGGGCGATGGGTGATGAGGGCGCGTCCCATGCGGCTGCCGTGTTCAGTGCCCGGGCGTTCGGCCTCGCCGTGCTCGGCGTGTACCGCCGGGTGCTGGGCCTGCCGTCGGTGGAGCAGATCGCCGAGGAGATGCTTCTCACCGATCTCATGACCGGGCGCGAGCTCGAGCTGCAGCCCGCCTGACGTGTCGCACGCAGCCGAGACCGCAGCCGGTGGTCCCGCTGAACTGACGCGCGCTCAGCAGAGCGTGAAGGAGCACTCCGCTGCGATCCGGTGGGCCTCGCGCATCCTTCCGCTCATCGGCCTGGCGGTCTGCGCCGGCTTCGTCATCGCCGGGCTGAAGAGCGGGGTGCTGTCCTCGCAGGACGACCTGCGCGCCTTCATCGACTCCCTCGGATTCTGGGGCCCGCTGGTGTTCGGCTTCGCGTCCTTCGCCTCCGTGGTGTTCCCCATCGTGCCCGGCGGCCTCCTCGTGCTCGCAGCCCCCGTGCTGTTCGGGCCGGTCACGGGCACCATCATCAACTGGGTCGCGGTGTGCGCCGGGTCGCTGCTGAACTTCATCATCGCCCGTCACATCGGCCTGGCCCTGATCGAGACGCTGTTCAGCGAGAAGCTGGTGGAGAAGTACCTCGGGTGGACCCGGCACCGGAACTTCGCTCGGGCCTTCGCGATCGCCATCGTGCTCCCCGTCGCCCCCGACGACCTGCTGTGCTATCTCGCCGGCACCACGAAGATGCGGTTCTCCGCGTACGCGATCATCATCCTGTTGGGCAAGATCCCCACCCTGCTCGCCTACGGCCTCGGCATCAGCGCGCTGCTCGCCACGGTCGTCCCCTGGTGACCCGCCCCTGACCGAAGGACCCTCAGTGAAGCCCACAATCCACGCCTTCTCCAAAGCCGATTCCGTTGCCGGCCAGGGAGTGGGCTCCGCCTACCTGGAGCAGGTGCAGCTGATCGAGCGGGAGCTGTCCGACCAGTTCGACATCCTCGGCCGGGCCCGGCTGCGCGGCGGCTTCGGCGACATCAACCACTTCCACTCCATCAACCCGGAGTACTTCGCGGCGATGATCCCGGCGGCGCGGCGCGGCGCAACGGTCGCGCACGTCCACTTCATCCCGGAGACCGTGAACGATTCGATCCGGATGCCGCGGCCTGCCCGCGCCGTGTTCGACCGGTACATGCTCGCGTTCTACCGGCGCGCCCAGCACCTGGTGACCGTGAACCCCTGGTTCATCACGAAGCTCGCCGACGACTACGGCATGGACCCGCAGCGGATCACGTTCATCCCGAACTTCGTCTCCGCGGATGACTTCCACCCCCTCGCGGCGGACGATCCCCGCATTGCCGCGATGCGCACGCGCTTCGGGGTGCCGACGGGCCGGCCCGTGGTGCTGTGCGCGGGCCAGCTGCAGGTCCGCAAGGGCTTCTTCGACTTCCTCGCCGTGGCGCGCGCCCTGCCGCACGTGCAGTTCCTGTGGGCCGGTGATTTCTCCTTCGGCCGCATCACCGCCGGGCACTCGGAGATCACCCGGGCGATGCGCGAGCTGCCAGCGAACGTGAACCTGGTGGGGCTGGTGCCGCGGGGCGAGATGAACGTCCTGTTCAACCTGGCCGACGCCTTCTTCCTGCCGTCCTTCGAGGAACTGTTCCCGATGACGATCCTGGAGGCGATGGCGGCGCACACGCCCGTGGTGGTGCGCGACCTCGTCTACTACGACGGCGTCCTGCACGACTATGCGGCGCGGATCGACGCCGCGCCCGGTGAGATCGACCGGTTCGTTCAGCAGCTGCAGCGCATCCTCGAACCAGGCGCGGTTCGCGATGCCGCCGTGGCGGATGCGCGCCGCGGCGCCGAGTTCTACAACCGCGACTCCGTGGCCCGCCAGTGGCGGGACTTCTACACGGCGCTGCTGCCCGCCTGAGGCGCGGTCCCCGTCGGCCCCGGTGTCATACCCGCGGGCCGCGCTGGCCGCGGTAGAGCACGAGCGCTCCCCCGCGTCGACGCTCCGGCGGACGCTCACCACGGCGGATCGGCGTCACCTCACCGTCGGCGGAGCCGGTGAACACGCGCGACTTCTGCCCCTGCAGGCGCATGATCGCCTCCGCGGCGCGCTCCAACTGGCCCTGCAGCTCCTCCACCTGGCTCTCCAGCTCCATGATCCGCTTGATGCCGGCGAGGTTGATGCCCTCCTCCTGGCTGAGCCGCTGCACTTCGCGCAGCTGGGCGATGTTCCAGGCGGAGTAGCGGCGGCCCCGGCCCCGCGTCCGCTGCGGGGACACGATGCCGAGGCGATCGTAGGTCCGCAGCGTCTGCGGGTGCATGCCGGACAGTTCAGCGGCCACGGAGATGACGAACACTCCCTTGTGCTGATCCAGTCCCTGCGGCATGGTCCGTCACCTCATTCCGCGGCGGCGTCGAACAGGCCGGCGCGGGGGTTCTGCTCCTCCGTCGCCTTCCCGAACAGACGCAGCGCCTTCTCGGCGTCGTCGCTGAGCTCGGTGGGCACGGCGATGCTGAGGGTGACGAGCAGGTCGCCGGTGCCGGACTTCGTGGTGATGCCCTTGCCCTTGGCGCGCAGCACGCGTCCGCTCGGGGTGTTCTGCGGGACGCGCAGCTTCACCGAGCCGCCCTCGAGCAGCGGCACCTCGATGGTGGTGCCGAACACCGCCTCCGGCAGCGTCACCGGCACGGTGACGCGCAGGTTCGAGCCGTCCATCGTGAACAGAGGATGGGCGGCGACGTCCGCGATGATGATGAGGTCACCGCTCTCACCGCCGTAGGGGCTGGGGTGGCCCTTGCCGCGCAGGCGGATCTTCTGGCCGTCCCGCACCCCCGCGGGGATGCGGGTCTTCACGGTGCGGCCGCCGACGGGGATCGAGATCTGCGTGCCGAGCGCGGCATCGCGGAACGACAGGCGCGCCCGCGCCTGCTGGTCCTCGCCCTTCGGCGCCTGCTGACCGTGGCCTCCACCGAATCCGCCGCTGAAGCCTCCGCCGCCGAAGGGGCTGAAGCCTCCCTGCCCGCCGGCCTGGGCGCCACCGAACGCACCGAGGATGTCCTCGATGTTGATGCCGCCGGCCTGCCCACCGCCGGGTCGGCCGCCGCCGGCGAAGGCGGAGAAGATGTCTTCGAAGCCGCCCGCTCCGCCGGCGCCGCCGGGCCCGGATGCGAAGCGGGCTCCGCCGGCTCCCATGGCGCGGATGGCGTCGTACTGCTTGCGCTGTTCAGGATCGTTGAGGATCGAATAGGCCTCGCCGATCTCCTTGAACTTCGCCTCGGTCTGCTTGTCGCCCGGGTTGCGGTCCGGGTGGTACTTCTTGGCGAGCTTGCGGTAGGCCTTCTTGATGTCGGACGCACTGGCGTCCTGCGACACACCGAGGACCTTGTAGAAGTCCTTGCTCAGCCAGTCCTGCTGGGACACTGTGCCTCCTGAAGAGTGGAAAGTCGTGGAATGGGAAGCGGGCGGCGGGAATCCGGTGGGACTCCCGCCGCCCGCTCCTGTGGGGACTCGGGGCTCAGCCCTGAGTTCCGACGCGTGCGGGTCGCAGCACGCGCTCGTTCATCCGGTAGCCCGGCTGCATGACGACCTTCAGCGTGGTGCTCTCAGCACCCTCCTGATCCTCATGCATGAGTGCCTCGTGCATCTGCGGGTCGAACTCCTCGCCCTCCTTGCCGAACCGCTGCAGACCGTGCTGGGCCAGTGCGGACTCGAGCTTGGCGGCGATGGAGGCGAACGGCGTGCCCTCCGGGAGATCACCGTGCTGGCGGGCCAGCTCGATGTCGTCCATGACGCCGAGGACGGAGTTCAGCACGTTCGCCACGGCGTTCTGCTTGGACACCTCGGCGTTCTGCTGGATGCGGCGGCGCGAGTTGAGGTACTCGGCCTGTTCGCGCTTCAGCTCCTCCTCCAGTTCGGCGACGCGTTCGCGCAGCTGGTCCGCTTCTGCGACGGACGACTCGTAGAGCCGCCCCGCCTCGGCGGAGAGGTCGTCGACCTCGCCGTCGCCGGCAGCGCCCTGCTCGTCGGCGGCGTCCGGCTGGGCGATGGGGGCCTCGGCGGCACCGTCCTGCGGGGCAGTGGAGGTGCCGTCCGAGGTCACCTTGCGCTTGTCAGTGAAGCTGAAGGGCGCGTTCTGGCGCTCGGGCTCGTCGCCTGCGCGCTGGTCGTCCTGCTGGCTCACTTGTTCTCCTCGTCCTCATCGTCGACGATCTCGGCGTCCACGACGTCCTCATCGGAGGACTCGCCTGCGGCATCGGCACCGGCAGCGCCCTCGGCGCCGTCGGCCGCCTGGGCCTGGCTGTAGATCGCGGTGCCCACGGCCTGCAGAGCCTCGTTCAGCTTCGTCTGCGCGGCCTCGAGCTCGTCAGCCTTGGCGTCCTCCTTGGCGAGGACCTCCTTGGCCTCCTTGATCGCGTCCTCAGCGGCGGTCTTGTCCGCATCGGAGACCTTGTCGCCGTTGTCCTTGAGCAGCTTCTCGCCCTGGTAAGCGGTCTGCTCGAGGCCGTTGCGGGCGTCGGCGGTCTTGCGGCGCTCGGCGTCCTCCGCGGCGTGTGCCTCGGCGTCCTTCACCATGCGGTCGATCTCCTCATCGGAGAGGCCGGAGCCGCCGGTGATCTGGATGGACTGCTCGTTGCCCGTGCCGCGGTCCTTGGCGGTCACGTGGACGATGCCGTTGGAGTCGATGTCGAAGGTGACTTCGATCTGCGGCATGCCGCGCGGCGCCGGTGCGATGCCGGTCAGCTCGAAGGTGCCGAGCAGCTTGTTGTCGCGGGTGAACTGGCGCTCGCCCTGGAACACCTGGATGGCCACGGACGGCTGGTTGTCCTCAGCGGTGGAGAACACCTCGGAGGTCTTCGTCGGGATCGCGGAGTTGCGCTCGATGAGCTTGGTCATCACACCGCCCTTGGTCTCGATGCCGAGGGACAGCGGGGTGACGTCCATGAGCAGGACGTCCTTGCGGTCGCCCTTGATGACGCCGGCCTGCAGGGCTGCGCCCATCGCCACGACCTCATCAGGGTTGACGCCCTTGTTCGGCTCCTTGCCGCCGGTGAGCTCCTTGACGACCTCGGTCACGGCCGGCATGCGGGTGGAGCCGCCGACCAGGACCACGTGGTCGATATCGGAGACGGACACGCCGGCGTCCTTGATGACCTGGTGGAACGGTGCCTTGGTGCGGTCGAGCAGGTCCGAGGTCATGTCCTCGAACTGTGCGCGGGAGAGGGTCTCGTCCAGGTGGACGGGGCCGTTCTCACTCATCGACACGTACTGCAGGGAGATGTTGGTCGAGGAGGAGGAGCTCAGCTCCTTCTTCGCCTGCTCCGCTGCTTCCTTCAGGCGCTGCAGGGCGATGCGGTCCTTGGAGAGGTCCACACCCTCCTTGTTCTTCACCTGCTGGGTCAGCCAGTCGACGATCTTCTGGTCCCAGTCGTCGCCGCCGAGGCGGTTGTCACCGGCGGTGGCGACCACCTGGATGGCGGAGCCGTCCTCGTCCTTGGAGATCTCGAGGAGGGAGACGTCGAAGGTGCCGCCGCCGAGGTCGAACACGAGGATGCGCTCGTCGTCCTTGCCCTTCTCGAGGCCGTAGGTGAGGGCCGCGGCCGTGGGCTCGTTGATGATGCGCAGAACGTTCAGGCCGGCGATCTGACCGGCGTCCTTCGTGGCCTGGCGCTCGGAGTCGTTGAAGTACGCGGGGACGGTGATGACCGCGTCGGTCACCTGGTCACCGAGGTAGGACTCGGCGTCACGCTTGAGCTTGCCGAGGATGCGCGCGGAGATCTCCTGCGCGGTGTACTTCTTGTCGTCGACCTCCGTGCTCCAGTCGGTGCCCATGTGGCGCTTCACAGAGGCGATGGTGCGGTCCACGTTGGTGACCGCCTGGCGCTTGGCCAGCTCGCCGACGAGGACTTCGCCCTGCTTGGAGAACGCGACCACCGACGGGGTGGTGCGGGCGCCTTCGGCGTTCGCGATGACCTGGGGCTCGCCGCCCTCGAGGACTGCGACGCAGGAGTTCGTGGTTCCGAGGTCGATACCAACAACACGTGACATAAGTTCTGATCCTTCTTCCTGCCGGACCTGCCGGCCATTGAGTCACTGCGGCTCAAGAACAGTCCCAGTCAAACGACCCGCTTCTCGGGTTGTCAATCAGCGTGGCACTGAAGTTGAGTTCACTAGGCTCAACCTTCGCCGATCGGCTTTCATTCCCGGCCCGATCCGACTGTGTCAGCGATCACAGGGCCGGCGCTTCCGAGCGCCGATCGCGAACACGACCACCCCGACCGCGATCAGCAGCAGCGCCGCGATGATCGAGGTCAGCGGCAGGAACACGACCAGCAGAACGCACCCCACCAGCCCGATCGCCGGAATCGCCTTCGTGCCCGCCGCCTCCCGCTTCGTCAGCGTCAGCGCTGACGCATTCGCCACCGCGTAGTACAGCAGCACTCCGAATGAGGAGAACCCGATCGCGTGGCGCAGATCCGCCACCAGCAGCGCTGCGCACACCACGACGCCCACCGCGATCTCCGCGCGGTGGGGCACCCCGAAGCGCGGATGCACCGCCGCCAGCGCGCCCGGCAGGCGGCCGTCGCGGGCCATGGCGAATCCGGTGCGGGAGATCCCGAGGATCAGGCCCAGCAGGGAGCCGACGGATCCCACCACCATCGCCGCCGCCATCACCCACACCAGCCAGGTGCCTCCGAGTGCCCGCGCCGCATCGACCAGCGGCGCCGGCGACTGCGCGAGGGGCTCCGCCCCCAGCGCCCGCAGCACCGTCACCGCAACCAGGGCGTACACGAGAAGTGCGATCCCCAGCGCCGTGATGATGGCCCGCGGGATCGTCGACTCCGGTTCGCGGACCTCCTCGCCGAGCGTCGCAATGCGCGCGTACCCGGCGAACGCGAAGAACAGCAGACCGGCCGCACCGAGGATCCCGACGACGCCGCCTGCGCCCTCAGGAGCATCGGAGCCGAGGGACAGCAGGGCCCCGTCGGCCCCGCCCCCGCCGAGCGCCGCCAGCAGCCCGGCGGCGACCAGCGCCGCAAGCGCCGCCAGCACGCCGGCCACGATGGCACGGGTCAGCAGGGCGGACTTCTGCACGCCCCGCGTGTTCAGAAGCGTCAGCGCGATGACCGCCGCGGCCGCGATGGGCCGGGCGGCATCGGGAGCGATGGCCGAGCCGATGGTGAGGGCCATCGCGGCGGCCGAGGCGCTCTTGCCGATGAGGAAGCACCAGCCGGCGAGGAAGCCGGGCAGTGCTCCGAGCCGCTCAGTGCCGTACACGTAGGCGCCGCCCGCACGCGGGTGGAGCGCGGCGAGGCGCGCTGTTGAGGTGGCATTGGCGTAGGCGATGACGGCCGCGATCGCCAGCGCGATCAGAAGGCCGCTCCCGGCGCTGGCGGCGGCCGGAGCGAGCGCGGCGAAGATCCCCGCACCGATCATGGAGCCGAGGCCGATGGTGACGGCGTCGACCATGCCGAGGCGCCGCCGAAGATCAGAGGATTCCACGGCCGCCATCACGGCACCGCCGGGTGGGCGCTCGGCTTCTCCAGGATCAGCTGCTGCTCTCCTTCCGCCGCGGTCCTCCTGCCCGTGTCCACGTATCCGCAGCGCTGGTACAGCGCGGCGGCGCTCAGGTTGTCCGCGGCGACCTGCAGGCGGATCGCACCGGCGGCGGCGAGCTCGGCCTCCGCAGCGATCGCGGCCTCCGCAGCGGCGAGCAGCTGCGTGCCGATGCCGCGGCCCTGGTGCGCCGCCAGCACCTCCAGGTGGCGGAGGAGCGGCACCGCCCCCGCGGTCACGATCTCCACCATGCCGACGGGTCCCGGGTCGTGCGCCACGAGGACGCGGGAGCGCCCGGCGTCCTGCAGCAGAATCCAGTACGGGGCCGCCTCGGCCCAGTCGGGGTGCGCGGCGACGAACGGGAGGAGGGTGTCGATGCTCAGCGGAGCGATGGTGACGGGGCTGATCAGCACAGTGTGATCCTACGTGGACGGGGATGGCTGAGTCGCACGGTTCCGTGGGAGCGTGGCGGGATGTTCACCCCCTCGCCGTCTCTGGCCCGCCTGGGCATCTCTGCTCAGTTCCTCACCAACGGGGCGCTGCTCGCCTCGCTGATGCCGCGCCTGCCGGAGGTGAAGGACCGCTTCGCGCTGGATGACCACGCGTTCGGGTTCGTCGTCATCGCCACCGCGATCGGTGCGCTGATCGCCGCGCCGGCGGCTGGAGCGGTGATCCGCCGGGCCGGCGCGCTGCCCACGATGGTCGCCGGCTCGATCCTGGTGGGCGGCCTGGTCACTGCTGCGGCGGGCGCGCCGACGGCCGCGCTGTTCGTCCTCGCCATGATGGCCGCTGGCGCCGCCGACGCCGTCGTCGACACGGCGCAGAACCTGCAGGGCCTCGCCGTGCAGCGCTGGAAGGGGTCCACCATTCTCGGCTCCCTGCACGCCGCCTGGTCCATCGGCGCCGCTGCGGGCGGCGCGATCGGCACCTGGGCGGCCGCCGCCTCCGTCCCCCTGCTGGTGCACATGGGCATCAACTCGTGCATCTGGGTGCTCGTGGTGGTGGCGGCCGCGGCCGCAGCCCGCACACCTGAGCGCTTCGTGCGCGACGCCGACGCCGAGGACGCGCCGGCCGGTGCCGCATCGACGCGCCGTCCTGCGGGGCCCGCGGTGATCACCCTGCTGGCCCTGTCGCTGCTGGCGATCGCCGGGACGATGGTGGAGGACGTCGCGAACAACTGGTCCGCACTGTTCACCGGCCGCGAACTCGGCGCCTCCCCCGGGGTCGCCGGACTCGCCTTCACCCTGACGCTCACCGCGCAGGTGGTGGGGCGCTTCGCGACCGATCCGATCAGCAGCCGATTCGGCATGCATGCGGCTGCCGTCGGTGGCGGCGTGCTGATCGCCGCGGGCGGTGCGACCGCTGCGCTCGCCTCGGCCCCGGTCGTCGGCATCGCCGGATTCATGCTGATGGGGCTGGGATGCGGCCCGCTCGTGCCGGCTGCGCTCGCCGGCGCCGACGCGATCCCCGGCCTCCGGCACGGCACCGGTGTCGCGGTGCTGTCGTGGTCGATGCGGATCGGGATGCTCGCGACGTCGCCGATCATCGGCCTGGTGTCGGTGTCGGCGGGTCTGAGGATCGGTCTGCTGGTCACCGTCGTGGGCGGCCTCGTGGGTGCGGCGGTCGCGTTCCACCAGGGCCGACGGGTGCGCCTCAGCTGAGCGGCTCCTCCTCCCGGCGGGCGGCCGGTCCGGCGAGCGCGGCGGCCGCCACCAGCAGTCCGGCCGCGCCGAGCACGACGGCCGGCGCCACCAGTGGCCCCAGAGCGCGGTCGAGCAGCGGCATGTACAGCATCGTCAGGGACGGCAGCACGATCGAAGCGGAGTAGGCCGTGCCGTAGCCGCGGGAGCGGACCGCTGCGGAGAACGATTCGGAGATGTAGGCGCCCATCGGGCCGTACACCGGGACCGTCACCATCTGCAGCAGGACCACCGGCGCCAGCGCCGCGCCCAGCGTGCCCGTGCCCATTGCCCACATCCACACGGCCGGTGCCAGCACCGCCGAACCGACGCCCCACAGCGTCAGGAAGCGGCGGCGCCCCAGCAGCGTGGAGGCGTGCCCCGCGAACGCCATCGCCACGGCCTGGCCGAGGGAGGCGGCGAGCATGATCAGGGCGATGTCATCCGCCTCGAGGCCCGGCCCGCCCTCGGCCGAGAGGCGGCCCACGATCACGATCACGGTCATCTGGGTCATCAGCCACAGGCCGCTCATGAGGACGAACAGCTGCCAGAACGGCTTCGCCCACCGGCCGGCCACCACGTCCCAGAGCCGCAGGCGCGCCGCCGCCGTCGACGACGCGGCGCCCGTCGCATCGACCACGAACCTGCGGTAGAACAGCAGCATGCCGACGCTGAGGGCGGAGGCGAGCAGGAAGATGATGCGCCAGCCCCACTGCGCGTAGGCGGCCGGGCCGAGGCCCTGCAGCGCGAGCGCCGTGAACGCCGCGATCGACGCCTGCGCCAGCGGCGCCATCGCCATGATCAGCCCGGAGTTCAGGCCGCGGCGGCGCGGCGCCGACCATTCCATGGCGAGGGGGATCGCGGCGCTGTACTCCCCGGCGATGGCGATGCCGAGCAGGAACCGCAGCGCGATGATCGCGACCAGCGTTCCCGCGCCGAGCGTGGTGTGCGCGGGCACGAGGGCGATCAGCAGGGAGAACAGGGCGGTGCCGCCGATCGCGATCTGGGTGGTGGCGGTGCGGGAGACGCGGTCGGCGATGCTGCCGAACACGGCGGCGCCGACGGGGCGGCCGATCAGTGTGGCGGCCATGACGAGCGCGGCGGCGAGCTCGATGCGGTCCGACCCAATCAGGGTGGGCAGCGCCGGGGCGAGCGCCACCACCGGCACGAAGATGTGCAGCTGGTCGATGAGGTTGCCGACGATGCCGCCGGCGACGGCCCGCCGTGCGCGCTCGGCCGCCGTCCCGGCGGGCCGCGTGGGGGTCTCGGTCACTGGGCGAAAGCGGTGCGGACCAGCTCGGCGATGCGTGCGCGCACGTCCTCGGTGACCTCGCTGATCGCGTAGACGGTGGGCCACATCGCGCCCTCGTCGAGCTGCGCGCCGTCGTTGAAGCCGAGCGTGCAGTAGCGGGTGCCGAACTTCGAGGCGGGCTGCACGAACGCGATCACGGGCCCGTCGAGGTGGTAGGCGGGGAACCCGTACCAGGTCTTGGCGCGCACGTCCTCGACCTCGGCGAACACGATCTCGTGGACGGCTTCGGCGATGGCGCGGTCGCTCTCCGGCAGGGCGGCGATCGCGTCGGTGCAGGCGGTCAGCTCCGCGGCGCGCTTCGCCGCGGCCCTCTCCGCGCGGGTCCCGCCCTTCTTCGCGGCGGCCGCGGAAGCCTTCCGCTCGGCGTCTGCTTGCGTCATGGCTGCGCGCTCGGCGGCGCTGAACGTTTCGTCCGCCATGCTCCCAGCGTATCTGACAGCTACAACCATCGGATGACCGGGCATCGTCGGGTCGCTCCCAGCGATTGATGCCGCAGGGAACCGCCGCGGCGGATGATCGTGGTGAACCGATTCCCCGAGCGAAGGAAACGCCATGTCCTCGACTGCACCAGTGAACGCGCCGGACCCGTCGGCCGATGCCTCCCCCACCGCTCAGGTGACCGCCACCGGACTGCGGAAGTCCTACGGCGAGGGCGATGCCGAGGTCCGCGCCCTCGACGACGTCACCCTCCGGATCGAGCGGGGGTGCTTCACCGCCATCATGGGCGCGTCCGGCTCCGGCAAGTCGACCCTGCTGCACATGCTCGCCGGACTCGACCGCCTCGACACCGGCAGCGTCGTCATCGACGGCATCGACATCACCGGCCTCAGCGACTCGCAGCTCACGAAGCTGCGCCGCGAGCGCGTCGGCTTCGTGTTCCAGTCGTTCAACCTGCTGCCGATGCTGACCTGTGAGCAGAACATCCTGCTGCCGCTGGAGCTGGCGGGGCAGAAGCCGGACCGCGCCTGGATGGACACCGTGGTGGACCGGTTCGGTCTGCGCGAGCGCCTCACCCACCTGCCGAGCCAGATGTCCGGCGGTCAGGTGCAGCGCACCGCGATCGCCCGCGCACTGGTGACCCGCCCGTCGGTGCTGTTCGCCGATGAGCCCACCGGCAACCTCGACTCCGCCACCACCGATGAGGTGCTGGACTTCCTGCGCACCAGCGTGGAGGAGTTCGGCCAGACCGTCGTCATGGTCACGCATGAGCGCGACGCCGCTGAGCGCGCCGACCGCATCATCACCCTGGCCGACGGCCGCATCATCGCCGACGAGGCCGTGCCGCACGCATCGGCCGCGACGAAGTGAGAGGAGCCGCCGTCATGAAGCGCAGTCGTCTGCGTCTGCAGCCCGCGCACCGGCAGGCCGCAGCAGTCGTCACCGTCACCCTCGCCACCGCGTTCGTGTCCCTTGTGATCCTCGCGATCACGTTCGTGTCCGGCATCATCACCGCTCAGGTGGAGGGCCAGTACGCCGGCACCGACGTGATCGTCCAGCCCACGGTCGACGACGAGACCGGCGTGGCCGGCCAGATCGCGCCCGCCGATGTCGAGAAGACCGATGGGGTCAGGGCCGCCTGGCCGGTGCCGGAGAACCTGCTGGGCAAGCTCGTCGCCGATGAGTCGAAGATCGACGATCAGAACCCGTTCGCCACTCCCGGGGCGTTCGTCGATGTGCAGGTCGCGCCTCCCGGCGCCGACAGCGACACGCGCCTGAACTCCGGGTCGATGCCGTCCTCGCCGTCCGAGGTCCTCATCGACACCGCCATCGCCGAGGACAACGACCTCGCGGTGGGCGATGAGCTGGTGCTGCAGAAGGTGACCGACGGCAAGCCGGTCCGCCTCACGGTCGCCGGTATCCAGGACACCCCCAAGAGCGCCCTGCTCGGCGCCTCCCCGCTGGTGATGACCAGCGAGGGCGCAGCGACCCTCGCCGGGGACCCCGTGGAGTTCGGCGGCCCCGCGATCTACGCCCAGGTCGAGGACGGCACCGACCCGGCCCAGGTGGTGAAGCAGCTGCAGGCCGACGGGTTCGACGCCACCACCACCGAGCAGGTCATCAAGGACATGAACTCCGCCGTGCTCGTCATGGTCGCGTCCCTGACCGTGGCGCTCGGCTCGTTCGTCGCGATCGCCGTGGTGACCGCCGCTCTGGTGGTGGCGAATACGTTCGCCGTGACCGTTGCGCAGCGCCGCCGTTCCTTCGCGCTGCTGCGCGCACTCGGCGCCACCCGCGGCCAGGTGGTGCGGCTCGTGCTGAAGGACTCCGCCCTCGTCGGCCTGGTCGGTGCCGTCATCGGCGTGGTGCTCGCGTACCTGGCCGGCACCGGTGTGCTGAACCTGCTGCGCATCACCTCCTCCACCGCGTTCCCGCCGCTGCCGCCCCTGTCCATCCTCGCGATCATCGTCCCGATCGTGCTGGGCGTTCTGCTGACGGTGGCCGCGGGGCTCGTTCCGGCGATCTCCGCCACGAAGGTGCGCCCCGTGGAGGCGCTGCGCCCGATCGAAGCGGCGGCCGGCAAGGGCGCGGGGGTGATCCGCACGTTCGTCGCCGTGCTGCTCGTCGCAGCGGGCGCGGCTCTGCTCGCCGCAGGCTGGTTCCTGGCCCTGCGCAACGATTCGCCCGATGCGGCTGTCACCGCGGTGCCGATGCTCGTGGCGATCCTCGGCACCATCGTCATGATGATCGGCGTCATCGCCGGTGTGCTGGTCGTGGTGCCCGCCATCATGCGCCTGTTCCGCGCAGCGCTCGGTCGCATCGGCGGCGTTCCCGGGCGGTTCGCCGCTCTGAACGCCGGCAGGCACCCGCGCCGCAGCGCCGCCACCATCACCGCTCTGGTCATCGGCACCACGCTGATGGCGACGATGAGCGTGGGCGCGAACACCGCGGAGCGCACCCTGATCACCGAGCTGAACTCCTCCTCCCCGTTCGACGTGATCGCCTCCTCGGCCGCCTTCACGGACTCCAGTGCGAAGCGGACGCAGGCGGTCGACGGAGTCGAGACCGCGGTGCAGGGCGTCAGCGTCGATGTGAAGGCGCCGAACGGCGAGATGATGACCATCCTCGGCTTCGACCGGGATGAGATCGAGCGCGTCAGCGTCCTCGACGGCCTCGCCGACGACGTCCGCGACAACGAGGTCCTCGTCGGCAAGGACCGCGCGGAGAGCTTCGGCCTGAAGGACGGCGACACCCTCACCGCACCCGACGGCACGAAGGTCAGGGTGCGCGTGAACGAGTCGCTCAGCCTCACGCTCACCACCGAGGAGACCGTCCAGCACTTCTCGACCTCGCCCGAAACGGCGGTGGCTGCGCGGCTCGCGGAGCGCTCGGATCCGCAGCGGAAGCAGACGGATGCGCCCACCATACTGACGGAGGTCGGCTCCGTCCTCGGCCCGCAGGCCCAGGGCGGTGACGACGGCGCCGATGAGGAGAACCCCGCGGGTCTGGGACTGGACATGCCGGGTATTGAGCGCGACATGTTCACCACCGCCGTCAACGGTCTGCTGATGTTCGCCACCGGCATGCTGGCTGTTGCGGTCCTCGTGGCTCTGGTCGGGGTGATGAACACGCTCTCGCTCAGCGTGGTGGAGCGACGCGGCGAGAATGCCCTGCTGCGCGCTCTCGGCACGTCGAAGGGGCAGATCCGGGCGATGCTCGCCTGGGAGGGCGTCATCATGGCCCTGGTCGGTGCCGCGATCGGTCTCCTGCTCGGAACCGTGTTCGGTGTGGTCGGCGCCCGCACCGTGGTGCCGGCGAGCGTCCCGTTCGTCGTCGGTATCCCGTGGGTGACCCTGCTGGCCGTTGTCGTGCTGGCGATCCTCGCGGGTCTGCTCGCCTCGGTGATCCCGGCGCGGTCCGCCGCGAAGGTCTCCCCCGCTGAGGCCCTCGCCGCCGCGGACTGACCTGCCGCCGGATCGGCCCCGCACGCAGAAGGCCCCCCGCATCAGCGGGGGCCTTCTGGTGTCAGGTCGTGGTCTGCAGGGCGAGGATGTGGTCCATCAGCTCCTCGAGGTCCCGCGCCGTGTACTCGGGCCAGCCGTGCACGCGCCGCAGCCACATCGGGTCGACCGCCCGTGAGCCGAGCACTGCTCCCACGAGGGAACCGGCGATGCAGGCGACGGTGTCGGTGTCGAAGCCGGCGCGGATCGCGTTGTCGAGCACGGTCGAGACGTAGGCGCGCTGCTCGTACTTGTCCTCCGGCACGTCCCCGGCGGCGAAGATCGCGGAGCACGCGGCCTGCAGCGCATGCACCACCCAGCCGTTGCGGTTGAAGAAGGTGCTGGGGGCGCTCGCGGCGTCGTCGATCCGCTTCAGCCACAGAGTGCGCCGCTCCTCGGGGATCTGGTCGATCCCCGCGTGCAGGTTGAGCTCCCCGGTGAGGATGCCGTGGCGGATGGCGTGCGCCCAGATGACGCCCGCGTCGTCGGTCTCCGGGTCCACGTGGGTCAGCGAGCTCACGGCCAGAACGGAGCGCGTCAGGTGCTCCTTCGGGGCGAACAGGCAGGTGGTGACCACGGCGTAGGTGCGCATGAGGGCGCCGTTGCCGGCTCCCTGCCCGTCGGTGTCGTAGATCGACTGGGCGGAGCAGCGGAAGTCGTGGGCGCTCGGGACGGCGCGGCCGTCGGAGGAGGCGTTCTCCACAGCGCGGGTGATGACCTTCGACGTGAGCACCCCGATGTCGGGGGTGTTCAGCGACCAGCGGTACCAGCCGGCGGCGATCTGGTCGAGGGCCTCCGTGCTGGTGAGGTCCGGGCCGATCTTCGGATCGGCAGCCACTCCGAGGATCACCACGCTCATGGAGGTGTCGTCGGTCCATTCCCCCGGTTCCCAGTTCAGCATGCCGCCGCCGATCATGTCGACGTCCTCGGAGGAGGAGATGGGCGGCTGGAACTCGTAGGGAGCTCCGAGAGCGTCGCCGGTGGCGGCGGTCAGGATGGAGCCGAGGGCGCGTTCCCGCAGCTCCTCGGTGAGCTCACTGGGCGTCACGGCGCTCCTTCCCTGGTGTCGACCTGCGAGGGCATCAGCGGCGAGACGGCCGCGGCTCCGTCGCCGTCGGCACCCCTGCTGATCAGGGCAATCGTCCCACACAAGGCTCCGCGGCCGCAGGGAATTCGATCCGAAAAGACATGGAGTTCACGTCGACCGCTGACGAAAGCCTCACAGCCCCGTCGGCACCCCTCGAGAGCCGCCGCATCCCGACGGTATCCTGAACGCCGACCTGCAAGAAGGAGAATCCGTGTCAGCCAACACCGCCGCCGACCACACCGTGGACCCCGCGACGAACGCCTGCTCCTGCGGCAGCGACCACGACCACGGGCCGACCGGTTCGGACGTGGTGCAGGGCCTCGGCAAGGGCTTCGCGGTCCTCTCCCTCGCAGTGCCCGCCCTCGCGATCGTCCTGATCGCCGGCTCCCTCATCCTCACCCCGTCCAGCCCGCTCGTGCTCCTGCTCGGCATCGGCATGGGCCTGGGCCACCTCGCCTCTCTCATCGCGCTCAGCGCCGTGGCGAGCCGAGTCGCGGGCGACCTCGCGAACTCCCCCGTGCTGCTGGTGGCGCGCGTCGGCTTCGAGGAGGCGCTGCGCCTCGCGGTGGTCCTGCTCGGCCTCGTCCTGTTCGTCGGCGAGGGCCCCGGCCCGCTCGGCCTGTGGATCGGCGTGGGCGCGATGACCGTGTGGGCGGTACTGACCACCGCCCAGCTGGTGATGAGCCGCCGACGGATCCTCCGCCCCGGCGACTGGTCGAAGAACACGGTGCTGTCCGTCCTCAACGACAAGCTGTCGGTGCGCCGCGCCATGACCATGCGCTTCGTGGACATCGCCGCCGTGCTGATCTTCCAGCTCGCCGCCACCGTCCTCGTGGCCGCCGCCCCGATCATGGCCGGCGCGGCGTTCATCCTGTCGGTCGCCTCCGGGTTCTCCACCCTGGTGGTGCAGCGCTACAGCGCTGAGAGGCGCGCCCGCTCACCGTGGCTGTACGCCCCGATCGTCATCTCCGTGCTCACCCTCCTGCTGGCGATCGCACTCGTGCTCGTGCCCGCGACGATCGGCGTGTGATCTCGGCCTCTCACCGCTGGTAGCGTGGGTCACTGCATCCCACCCCACGAAGGAGAGAGTGCATGAGCACGCCCACGTCCGGTCTCGACCTGTCCCAGCGGGACCCCTCCATCCGCATCCAGGATGACCTGTTCGGCCACGTCAACGGCGCCTGGCTCGCCGCCCACGAGATCGCAGAGGACAAGTCCGGCGACAGCGAATTCACCCGCCTCCGGGACCTCTCCGAGGAGCGCGTCCACGCCCTCGCCCAGCGGCTCGCCGCCGACCAGGCCGACCGCGGAACCATCGAGTCCGATGCCGACAAGGTGGGCGCCCTGTTCACCCAGTTCATGGATGAGGACGCGGCCAACCGCGCCGGCGCCGAGCCGCTGGAGGAGTTCGTCGGCCGCATCCTCGCTGCTGACTCCCGCTCGGCCCTCACCGAGGTCGCCGCCCGCCCCGAGTCCGCCACCGCCGTCATCGCGGTCGGAGTGTGGCACGACGCCGACGACTCCTCCCGCAACCAGGCGCAGGTGTTCCAGTCCGGCCTCGGCCTGCCCGACGAGTCCTTCTACCGCCAGGAGCAGTACGCCCCGATCGTCGAGGCGTACACCGATGTCCTCGCCCGCTTCGCCGACCTCTCATCCCTGCCGGGCCGCGCCGGCCTGCCCGACGGTGACGCCCGTGCCCTCGCCGAGACCGTGGTCGACCTGGAGAAGCGGATCGCCGCTCACCACGTCGACGTGGTGCGCCTGCGGGACCGCGAGAAGTCCACGAACCGGATGGACGCCGATCAGCGCGCCGCCGCATTCCCCGCCTTCGACTGGGATGCCCACTTCAGCGGTCTCGGCGTCGACCTCGCCGAGCTGTCCGACGTCAACGTCGGCCAGCCGGAGTACCTGCAGGGCGTCAGCACACTGTGGGCGGACGAACCGCTGGAGAACCTGCGCGCGTGGCTGGCGCTGCACTTCGTCGTCGCATCCGCGCCGTATCTGTCGGATGAGTTCGTCGCCGCGCACCACGAGTTCTTCGGCACCACCCTGACCGGTGTCCCGCAGCTGAAGGAGCGGTGGAAGCGCGGCGTCGCATTCGTGGAGGACGCTCTCGGTGAGGCGATCGGTGAGATGTACGTGGCCGAGCACTTCCCGCCGGAGGCGAAGCAGCGGATGGAGGAACTGGTGGACGCCCTCATCGACGCCTACCGCCGCTCCATCACCGATCTGGAGTGGATGACCCCCGCAACCCGCGAGAAGGCCCTGGAGAAGCTCACGCAGTTCACGCCGAAGATCGGCTACCCGGCGACGTGGCGCCGCTACGACGAGCTGGAGATCGACGACCGTTCCCTGCTGCATCAGCGCCTTGCCGTCGCCCGCCATGAGCACGCCCACCAGATGGCGAAGCTCGCCCAGCCGGTGGACCCGGACGAGTGGCACATGACCCCGCAGACGGTCAACGCCTACTACAACCCGGGTGCGAACGAGATCGTGTTCCCCGCCGCCATCCTCCAGGCCCCGTACTTCGACATGGACGCCGACGACGCCGTCAACTTCGGCGGAATCGGTGCCGTCATCGGCCACGAGATCGGCCACGGATTCGACGACCAGGGATCCAAGTACGACGGACGAGGCAACCTCCGCTCCTGGTGGACGGAGGAGGACCGCACGGAGTTCGAGAACCGCACCCGCGCCCTCATCGACGACTACTCCGCGATGTCCCCGCGCGACCTCGACGACGAGCACACCGTCAACGGCGCCTTCACCATCGGTGAGAACATCGGCGACCTCGGCGGACTCTCGATCGCCCTGGACGCCTACCGCCACCTCGCCGGCGACACCGCCGACGAGACGGGGGCCGACGGATTCACAGGCATCCAGCGGGTCTTCCTCGCCTGGGCGGTCATCTGGCGCGCCAAGTACCGCGAAGCCGAGGCGATCCGTCGTCTCGCGATCGACCCGCACTCGCCCGCCGAGTTCCGCACCAACGGCGTGGTGCGGCACATGGACGAGTTCCATGACGCGTTCGGCGTCACGGAGTCCGATTCCTTGTTCCTCGCTCCTGAGAAGCGCGTGTCGATCTGGTGAGCAAGAACCTGTTCCACAAGGGCCGGATCACCCCCGGCCCCGTCGGCTGGACCCGCATCGCAGCACCGCTGGTGATCGCCCTGGTCGCGGTCCCCCTGGTGCTGTGGATGCGGGGCGCCGAGGCGCTCCTCGTCGCGGCCGCGTTCATCGTGCTGTTCACGGCGCTGGCGGTGCGGGAATGGATGAACCAGTCCCTCACCTTCATCGTGGACCCCGAGGGGATCACCGTGTCGCGCGGCGGCTTCTGGCCCGCCCGCACCTGGCCCGCCGAGGAGTTCCGCACCGTACAGATCCGCCGCATCCCCGGCGACCAGGTCGGCACCCAGGTGGGCGGCTTCGGTCTGCGGCGCGGCCGCGTGCTGCGCGCCCAGATGTCCGCCATCGAGGAGGTCGACGGCCTGCGCCGTTTGACAGCGGTCGACGAGCGGCAGGACGCCGAATGCGCCGTCACCAAGGGCGGGCGGATCGTCGAAGTGGCCGGGCATCGGGGCCGCAGCTTCCTGCTGTCCCCCGTCGACCCGGACGCGGCGGCGCACACGCTCGCGCAGGTGATCCGGGCGAAGCGCTGAACCCGTCGGCCCCGCCGATTGGCCCCCTCCCGCCGGGAGCGCCTACACTCGTGGCCGTCATTGTCAGACAGGGGAGCACCGAGCGGTGCTGAGAGTGCGCAGGCGCGCAGACCCTCGAACCTGATCCGGTTAGCACCGGCGAAGGAAGTCGGGACGATCTCCCGGTGGCGGCGAACAGCGCACCCACCGGCCCTTTCCGCTGGGAAAGGAGACCACGATGACCACCACCCCCACCGCCCCCGAGCGCGGCTGGCGCACCATCGACATCCTCGTCACGGTGCTGATCGGCGTCGCCTTCGGTGTGGCCTTCATGGGATATTCCCTGTTCTACACCGCGATCGGTCCGGTCACGGCGCTGTTCCGCCCCGCCGAAGGCATCCTGACGGGCATCTGGTGCCTGCCGGCGATCCTCGCGCTGCTGATCGTCCGCAAACCGGGCGCCGCGCTCGGCGCGGAGATGATCGCCGCGATCCTGGCGGCCCTGCTCGGCTCCCACTTCGGCATCGGCGCCGTCATCTCCGGCGCTGCTCAGGGCCTCGGCATGGAGATCGGGTTCGCCGTGTTCGGCTACCGCCGCTTCGGCTGGGCACCCGCCGCCCTCGGCGCATGCCTGTCGGTGTTCTTCGAATGGATCTACGAGATCATCGCGTACTTCCCCGAGTGGGACGTGTTCTTCAAGGGCATGTACCTGGTGTTCTTCCTGATCTCCGGGCTGGTCCTGACCGCTGGGCTGGGCCTTCTGCTGACCCGTCTGCTGGCATCCACCGGTGCGATCAACCGCTTCGCTCCCGGACGGGAGCACGCCGAGCGCACCGCGGTCTGACATGCCCGCCGCCGTGACCCCGACCGATTCCGCCCTCGCACTGCGCGGCCTCACCTTCACCCCGGTGGGCCGCCGCTCCCCCACGCTCACCGATGTCACGCTCAGCATCCCCGCTGGGCAGCGCGTGCTGCTGGCGGGCGCGTCGGGGTCCGGCAAATCGACCCTGCTGCGGGCCCTCGCGGGCCTCCTGGCCGACGGGGACACCACCGGTGAGGTGCCGCCCGAGCCAGCGGACGCGTCCCGCCGCGCCCTCATGGTGCAGAACCCGGCGCACGCGATCGTCGCCGCGAACGCCGGGCTCGACATCGCCTTCGCACCGGAGAACGAACAGGTGCCGCCCGCGGACATGCCGGAGACGGTGGAGCGGGCGCGCGCCCTCGCGCAGTTCGATGCGCCGTTGCACACCGACCCGTTCGCCCTGTCCGGCGGCCAGCAGCAGCGCCTGTCACTCGCGGGTACTCTCGCGGTGACCAGTGCGGTGATGCTGATGGATGAGCCGCTGTCGATGGTGGATGAGGCGACGGCCCGCGAAATCCGCGCCTCCATCCTCTCCGCCGCCGACGCCACCGGGCGCACCCTCGTCATCGCGGATCACCGCCTGGACGCCTGGTGGGATGAGATGGACCGCGTGATCGTCCTCGGTCCGGGCGGCCGCATCCTCGCGGACGACGCACCGGAGCGGATCGACCTGCACCAGCCGGAGCTGCTGTGCGAGCTCGGTCTCGCGATCGAGCCGTGCAGTGCTCCTCCCGCCCCAGCCTCGCCTGCCGCTCCTCCGGCGGCATCTGCTCTTCACGACCGGCCCCCCGCGCACTCATCGGCCCCTGTCCTGGACGTCAACGGCGCCCTCGCTGAATCCGATCTTCTCGCTGAGACCGTCCACGTCACTGCTCATCCCGGCGACCTGGTGGTGCTGACCGGCCCGAGCGGCGTTGGGAAGTCCACCCTGCTGCGCCGCCTCATCGACGAGGGGCCGTGCTCCTTCCTACCGCAGAATCCGGAGATCTCGTTCTGCGCGTCGACAGTCCTCGGCGAGGCGATGGCGACGCCCGGCGTCACCGAGGCGGCGGCACGTGCTGCCCTGGAGCAGGTGCGGATCGGCCACCTGGCGCAGGCGAATCCGTTCACCCTGTCGGGCGGGGAGCAGCGACGCCTCGCGTTCGCCGCCGCCACGGCATCGGACCGACCCGTTCTCCTGCTCGATGAGCCGACGGTGGGGCTCGACCCCCTCGCCCGCCGTGACGTGCTGGACATGATCCGCGCCCAGCGCGACGCCGGGGTCGCCGTCATCGCGGCCACGCACGATCCGGGTCTGGTCGCGGAGGCGGAGCGGGAGGTGCCGCTGGTCCCGTCGGCCTCCCGCTCCGATATGCATCGCCGGCCGGCCGACGGGGCTGCCTCCGCGCCGATTCCGCGGGTGCGCCGCTCGCCGGTGGTGCCCGCCGACGGCATGAATCCCCTGGTCATCATCGCCGTGGCGCTGGCTGCGGCGATCGGGTCGTTCGCTGTGGATTCACTGCTGGTGGGTGCGGTGGCGGCATCGTTAACGCTGCTGGTGGTGCCGCTCGCGGCGCGGACGCCGAAACGGCTGGGGCTGCGCCTGCTGCCGGTGTCGTTGGCGGCGCTGTCCCTCGCCTGGTCGACGTTGCTTCTGTCCGGCCGGCCCTGGGGTGAGGCGGCGACGTGGGCGCTCGCCGCCTCGGAGGCGCTGCGCCTGTTCGCGTTCGTGGCCCCGGGTGCTGTGCTGGCGGAGGCTGTGGATCCGACGCGGCTCGGGCAGGCGCTCGCCCAGCATCTGCGGATGCCTGCGCGGGCGATGGCGGCGATGACCGCGGGGCTGGTCCGGGTGGGGCACATCCGGGCCCAATGGTCGGAGATCCTGCTGATCCGACGGGTGCGCGGCATTCACCGGCGCAACCCGGTGAAGCTGTATGCGGGGGCGACCCTCACCCTGCTGGTGTGGACACTGCGGGGTGCGGAGACTCAGGCTGTGGCGATGGATGCACGTGGCTTCGCGGAGGCGAAGGACCGCACCTGGGCACACCGCTCGCGGTTCCATCGGATCGACGCGGTGGGGCTGGTGCTGGTGCTGGTCTTCGCTTTCGTTCCGCTCGCTGCGCGCCTCTTGCTCGGCTGATCTGGAGGAGCCGCCGCCGGCTCATCCGCGCCGGGCACCGCGTTCGCGGATTCGGTCGAGGCGCTTCTTCTCATAGCGGTCGTTCATGGCCTCGGTCAGGTCGCGATGCTCAGCCGCTGGGTCCTGTCGGCCGAGGTTCTCAGCGGTGCGCGGCGGCACCTCGATCGGCTTCGCCTCGTAGTTCTCACCCGTGAGCCGGGCCCGCAGCGACTTCGAATAGAACCAGCCAGGGTCGGAATCGAGCGTGACCGTGCCGTCGATCGGGATCTCCTCACCGCCGTCGATGGAATAGCTGCCGGAGTAGGTGGTGCGGATCGTGACCTGGTACCAGCCCTGGAACCGGTAGTAATGGAAGATCGCGCCCGGCCCCTTCTTCGTCGGCGCCCCACCCGGGAACGTGGTGGTGAGGGTGTTGCCGTCGCCGAGGTCCCATTCGTAGGACTCAGCGCGCGCAGTGATCGTCACTTCGTGGCCGAGGATGGTCTGGGTGTGCGTCTGCACTTCGTCGCCCTTGGCCCAGTACGTGATCGGGATCCGCACCGGAACGTAGTCGAAACCGGGCGCCCGCATGCCTGTGGGCGGCGTGATGACCAGTTCACCGAACCCGGTGGCGTTCGCCTGCACCGTCGGCATTGCCTCGGCTTCCTGTGCAGCGGGTTTCGCCGGCTCAGCCGGTTTCGCGGTGCAAGGCCGCATCCCTTCGGGTACTGGTGATCCGCGCCGGCGGTAGGCGACGGACTGTGCACCAGTCGCCGAATCCTCGAGACAGGTCAGTTCCCCAACACCGCACGACGCGACTGCGCCGGGGATGCACCCTTCACCTTCGATCGAGCTCTGCAACGAGATGAACCGCGGAGGCTTTCGGCGTGGTGCTTTCGCGTTTCGTGTGCGCTGCGATCGTTGGGGAAGCACTGTGGCCTTTTTATCCTTCGAACGGAACCCATGGTCCATCTCGACACGCCCCGGGGAGTCACCCACACGACTTGCCTTCTTCTTCGCCACCGTCAAGGCTCCTGCCTCGTCGTCCGAATCGGCTTCCCATCCGTAAGCGCTCCGTACCTGCATAGCAGTCGATGCATCGGGCGACCCACACACGATTCCTACAAGCAAAGCACCACTCAGCGCCGATTTGAAGGACACGCGATAACCAAGGAGTCCACATCTCACGACTGGTCCTCCGATGCAATGCTGAGAAGCTTCCAGTTCTTCCCGTCCCACTCCATGAGGGCCGCGAAGGCGAAGTGCTTACCAGCAATCTCCTCCATCACACCGTCGGACGTGACTACACGGCCCGGTGGCGTTTCTACGTCGAGATACGGGCCCTCCTTGTCGCCCGCTCGGACGTAATCTTTTTCGAGCACTACGACGCGACGCTCAGATGCATATTTGCCAGCCTTGATCCGCTCGTTGATCTTTGCTCTCGCGGACATACAAGCCGAACACTCAGAGTCATTCACGACGAGCCGCACCGGGGCGTCATCACCAGTTGCTTCGAAGTAATACATCGCGTCCAGATAGAAATGGAGCGCGGCGATCTGCCCGTCCTGGCTCTCCTCGTAGAACCCGGGGTAGTCCTTGGGGTCGGGGGCCTTGAGGTCGCGGTTCTCCGGCGGGAGCTGGCTCTTGTCGATGGCGGCATCCGTCGGCTTCGCAGCGGCGCCACCGCCGCCATCGGATGCGACTGAGCCATCACCGCCTGCGTCGGATGCCGGCGCACCTGCACTGGGCTCCGGCTTCGGTGTGATCACCGGCGGCTCGTCCTTCGACGCGCACCCGGCGGCGCTGACTGTGAGCATGAGCGCCGCAGCGGCGGTACTGAAGGAACGGCGCAGGACGCGAGGGGACATCGGTGTCTCCTTCGGGAAGGGGAATAGTCGTACCCACGACCCAACCAGCTCACCAGCACCCGCGGGCGTGAATCACAGAAATTGTGGACAGACCGTGACCTCTCGCAGTCCTCGTCGACCTCACGCCGTTACTGGGTACGACCACTTCTCCACAGCGAAAACCCGGCAGAAACCAGCCCTGACCAGCAGGAACAGAACCCCCGACTTTAAATGTCGCACCCCTCTCCTACGCTGACGGCACGACCGGAACCCCACGGAACAGACGTCCACACAGCACAGACCGGCGGTTCCCTCGCCGGGGGACCACTCGACTATCAGCGAAAGGAGGCGACTCAGCGATGGCGATTGATCTCGGTCCCCTGCATGAGCTCCCGCGCTCAACCAACCCCACACTGGACCGCATACATTCCGCTGCGCTCGCTCTCGCTGAGGAGATCTCCACTCTGCACGACGAGCTCATGGCCGAGCCGCTGACCCACGCCGAAGAATACGGACCCGCCACCACCGTGGTCGCTACTGCGCGTGATCAGATCACCCTTCTCATGGGTTCTCTGGCTGCTCAGGCCACAGCGGCCACCGTCGCAGAGAACCCGCCCCACCCCAGCGACTCCGCCGCGGCTGCCCTGGCGAAACGCCAGATCGCGACTCGGGCCGCCGCCCATGAGATCGGCACATGGATGCGCCAGTCCCACCACAGGGCCCGCCGTCTCATCGCCGCTCACGCTCTGATGAACTCCTCCATGCCGAAGCTGCGTGACGCCGTTGCCGCCGGCAGGATCGACCACGAATCCGCCCTCGCCATCACGGGCGAAGCCGCGCTCGCGCCCACCCTTGAACACCAACAGCACCTGGACGATGTCCTTGCAGAAGACACAGCACGACTCTCTGCGGCGGGGACCCGCGCATGGCGCAATCAGGCGCGGCGCCGCATAGCCGAACTGGATCCGCAGGTCCTCCGCGACCGGACCCGACGCGCCCACCACAATCGGCGCGTCACCATCCACGACGCCGACGACGGCACCAGCATCATCCGCGCCGTCCTCCCCCGCCTGAACGCCCACCGTGCCTTCACCGCACTCGAAGCCGCCGCGAACACGCTCATCTGCGAACGGAACAATGAGCCGTGCCCTGACGTCGGGGGCATCGGGGGCGCCGACGGGGACCCGATCAGCAGAACCAGCGCATCACAGCAGGCTGCGGGCACGACAGGAATGAAACGTTTCCAATTGACACGTCATCAGGCGATGGCGGATGCCTTCGCCCAGATCATCACCGGGGACCGGCCCGCATCGCCTTCCAGTCTCACCCTCAACATCGTTATGACGGACCGGCAGCTGCTCGAGCCGGACAAGGGCGGGCCCGCACTGATCGACGGCTACACCCCCGTCCCGCTCGAGGAACTCGTCAGCGCGATCCGAAGGAACCCGGACACCGCCTGGATCCGCCGGCTGTTCACCCACCCCACAAGCGGGCAGCTCATCCACATGGAACAGAAGAAGCGCCGATTCACCGGCGCCATGGCCGAATTCATCCGCATGCGCGCCGGGGGGGATCTGCGAAGCGCCCTATTGCAACGGCACCGCCACCCACACTGACCACATTCACCCCGCCACCCGCGGAGGACCGACCAGCATCCGCAACGGCGCCGCGCTCGACGCCTCCGACAACCTCACCAAGGCGGACCACATCCACAAGGCCCGTCCCACACCGAGGGGTGACGGTCTGACGTGGGCGAGCACCGTCGGCATCATCACCACCCACTACCCGAGCTACAGCCCAGCAGCACCAATCCACCGAAGTCCGGCCGGAGCCACCAGCACTCCGGCGACGGAACACGAGCGGACCCGCAGCACCCCGCTGCGCCGAAGACTCATGACGGCGTGCGACTATCTCCCACCGCCGCGCACCATGCGGATGATCCAGTGACCCTTCGCAGTGGATTCACCGCGTCCCCGCGTGCAGACAGCGGGGACACTCGGGATTACGCGGGCGCCCATGAATGGGCCCCGATAGGCTGGGATGCGTGAACACCGACTTCTCTGAGAACTCCATGCCAGATGCCGACGCCATCGAACTCGCCAACGCCATCATGGACGCTGCCCGCGCCGGCGAATTGGAACTGCTGCGCCCCGCGCTCGACGCCGGCGCTCCCCTCGATATGCAGAACGCCAACGGCGACACCATGATCATGCTCGCCGCCTACCACGGCCACACCGACCTCGTGCGCGAACTCATCGAACGCGGGGCCGACGTGGACCGCCAGAACGATCGCGGTCAGACCCCCATCGCCGGCGCCGTGTTCAAGAACGACATCGACACCGTGAGAGCACTCAAAGACGGCGGCGCCGACCTCGACGCCGGGAACCCGTCGGCCCGCGCCACCGCCGAATTCTTCCAGCGCACCGACATGACGGAGCTGTTCAACTCCTGACCCCCGCGGCGGCGACGCGGCCTCAGCGGTGCCGGAACTCCATCGGCACGTGGTCGATGCCGGCTTCCATGAAGTGATCGCCCGTGGTCACGTACCCCATGCCGAGGTACCACTGCTCCAGGTAGGACTGCGCGTCGATCTTCACCACACGGTCTGCGTCGATCTGCTCCGTCAGATCGAGGCCCGCCCGCATCACGCGGCCGCCCAGGCCCAGCCTCCGCGCGTCCTTGCTGACCGCGAGACGCCCGATGCGAAGATTCGCGCCATCATCCAGGACACGAAGATGCGCCAGCGGAATACCGTCGCGCTCGCACCACACGAGGCGGGTGCCGTCCTCAGTCTCGCGACCATCCAGATCCGCGTCCGTGGCGCCCTGCTCCATCGTGAACACGTCCTGCCTCAGCTTCGCCAGCAGGTACACCATGACCGGGTCGATGTCCCGGATGTGAGCGGCATGCATCGTGATGCCCTCCGGAAGGTCAGCATCCAGGGTGATCAGGGTCGACATCAAACAGCTCCTTCGGGGTCGGCCCACGGGCCGGCGGGATGGTCAAGGATCCAACGGGCGGCGTTGACGCGCCGGCGCTGGCAGCGGGGACACCAGAACACGGTGCGGCCCTGCATCATCGCGGTGCGGATCGTCGCATCGCAGATGCGGCACGGCAGGTTCTGCCGGTGGTACACGTAGAACGACTCCTCCCGCGGAACCGCATCCGGGTGGTCGTCATCGTTCTGGTAGGTCGGCACGGACCGCTCCTGGATCGCGGCGTGGATCGCCCGATGCTCCGGCTGCGTGGTGACGATGCGGCCGGTGCGCCGCCCGTAGCGGATCAGCGGCACCAGGTCGTCCCAGATCGCGCGAATCGCGGGTCGCGACAGGTCCCGGCCGGGCACATAGGGGTCCAGGCGAGCCCTGAACAGCAGCTCGGCGCGGTAGATGTTGCCGATGCCGGCGACGACCTGCTGGTTCATCAGCAGCGCACCGATCGTGGTCCGCGAGCGCTTCACCACGTCCACGAACACGTCGGGATCGGCATCAGCGCGCAGCGGGTCCGGGCCGAGCCGGGCCGTGACCTCAGCGCGGCCGGCGGAGTCGATGATGCGGCACTGGTTCGGGCCGGTGAGATCGGCGAGGCCGTGGTGGCCGGTGATGCGCAGGCGCACGTTCTGTCCCGGCTGGATCAGCCGCCAGTCCGTGCCCTCCTCATGGATGCGGTTGCGGGGCGCACCGATCGCGTGCGCGATCGCGAAATCGGCGTCGCCGGCGAACGTCCACGACCCGTACAGTCCCAGGTGGATGTGGACGAACAGGGTGGGGTCGGTGTCGGCGTCGGGCGAGAACGGCAGGAAGAGGTGCTTGCCGAACGCGTCGGCCGGGTGGAGGTGCCAGCCGTCCAGCTGGGCCGCCTCCTCGGCGAACCGGCCCTGCGGTGACGACAGCCGCACCCGGGTGTCCCCGAATGCGGCTGTGATCGCGCGGGCCAGTCGATGGATCGAATGGCCTTCGGGCATCTCAGTAGGCGCCGGTGGTTTCGAACGTCGCGATCTTCTCGATGCGGCGCACGTGACGCTCATCGCCGCTGAACGGCTCGGCGAGGAAGAGGTCGATCAGGTGCTCCAGTTCGTCCTCCGTGTGCTGGCGGGCACCGACGGAGATCACGTTGGCGTCGTTGTGCTGGCGGGCGAGCTTGGCGGTGTCCTCGTTCCAGACGAGGGCGGCGCGCACGCCCTTCACCTTGTTCGCGGCGATCTGCTCACCATTGCCGGAGCCGCCGATGACGATGCCGAAGCTGCCGGGCGCGGCGACCACGGCTTCGCCGACTGCGGTGCAGAACGGCGGGTAGTCGTCGAGGGCGTCGTAGGTGTGGGCGCCGTGGTCGGTGACCTCGTGGCCCTTCGCCTTCAGTGCCTCGACCAGGCGGTTCTTGAGTTCGAAGCCGGCGTGGTCGGTGCCGATGTGGACCTGCATGGACGGTGCTCCTTGGGTGTGGTGGGGGTGGGGGCCGACGGGGTCAGGAGAAGTCGAGGGGGTCGCGCTTGCGCTTGAGCTCCGCGAAGCCGTTGATCTCCGCCATCGTGGCCATGGCGTCGAGCAGCCGGCCGGCTTCTTCGCCGCGCGGGGCGCGGGAGAGGACGGGACCGAAGTAGGCGGTACCGGAGCCGAAGGAGATGACGGGGGTGCCGACGTCATCGCCCACGAGGTCCTGTGCCCGCTTCTGTGCGGCGCGCAGCGCGTCGTCGTTCGTGTCGGTGTCCATCGCATCGGCGAGGTCCGTCGGCAGGCCGGCCTCCTCGAGCGCCTCGACGGCGACGCGGCGGTAGTCGTCCTTCTGGTCCTGGACGTGGAAGCGTGTGCCCCAGGCGGTGTACCAGGTGGAGAAGGCGTCCTGGCCGTGCTGCTCGTCGATGGCGAGCTGCAGGCGGGCAGGGCCCCACGCCTTCCGCATCGCCTCCATGTAGTCGGGGTCGAGGTCGCGTCCTTCGTTGAGGACGGACAGGCTCATCGGCTGGAAGCGGATCCGGACGTCCCGCACCTCAGCGGCGTTGAGCGCCCAGCGGCTGGTCAGCCAGGCGAACGGGCAGGTCGGGTCAACGAAGACGTCGACGATCTGGGCCATGGACTGGTTCCTCCTCGAATCGTGCAGTCAGCCCCTCCATTGTGTCAGAGCCCGGCCGCTGGGAAATCCACTTGCCACCAGGCGACCGGGGCGGTTGGATCGAGGTCATGACTTCTCCGACTGCGGCGCACGTGCGCACTCTGCGCACCATCATCGCTCGACACCCCGCGAAGGTGACCGCCGCAGTCGCCGCCTCCATCGTCACGGAAACCCTCGAGATGAGCGTTCCGATCATCTTCGGCTTCGCCGTGGACCGCGGCATCCTCGGCGGCGACCTCACCCTCCTGCTGCAGCTCGCGGCGCTGGCGGTGCTGGTGCGCCTCGTGGCGATGGCGGCATGGTCGTTCAGCTTCCACTGGGCGATGCAGCTGCGGATGGCGGAGCAGCACAACCTGCGGGTCGCGCTGACCGCCGCGGCGCTGCACCCCGGTTCGCGGCCGGTGGACCGGCCCGCCGGTGAGGTGCTGTCGATCGCGACAAGCGACGCCGACAATGCGCCCGACTTCTTCGACATGATCGGGTGGGCGCTGCCCGCCGCGATCGCCGTGCTCGGCGCCGGCGCGTGGATGGCGTTCGTGTCACCGTGGCTGGGGCTGGCGGTGCTGATCGGGATCCTGCTGGAGATCGTCGGCCTGAGGGTGGTGACGCCGGTGCTGTCCCGCAAGTACGACGACCAGCAGTCCCGCGCCGCCGACGCCGCCTCCACCGCAACCGACCTCGTGCACGGCCTGCGGGTGCTGCAGGGCCTCGGTGTGCAGCACCGGGCCCGGCTCAACTACCGGGCGTCGTCCCGGGTCGCGCTGCGGGCGGCGCTGACGAACGCTCGGTTCTCCGGTGTCGCCAACGGGATGATGATCCTGGTGTCCACGCTGATGATCGCGTCGGTGGTGGTGCTCGCGGCGTCTCTGACGCTCAGCGGCGCTATCACCGTCGGTGCCCTGATCGCGGTGGTGTCGCTGATCCGCACCATGTCGGGAATGATGCACGGCCTGTCCGGTGTGCCCGTGTGGTGGGCGTCGATCTCCACATCCGCGAAGCGCATCGACCGCCTGATGGCGGACTTCGGCCGCACCCACGAGGACCCCGTGATCCGCGAGGCGATCGCCGCGTCGCCGGCCGTTGGCGAAGCGGCGCCGGTGACGCGCGGCAACGGGCCGCGTCGGGACGGCGTCGGCCCCCTCGCCCTGGAGCTGCCGGACGGCCGCATCGAGGTGACCGACGGGGAGGTCGTCGGTGTTGTTGCACCGACTGCGCGGGACGCCCACACCGTCCTGACGGCGCTCGCCGGAACGGCTGGGGACGCGTCGGCGTCGCTCGGTGGGGAGGCGATCACGCCGGGCACGCTGCAGGAGCGTCGACGGGACCTGCTGATCGAACCGCACACCGTGGACCTCTTCGACGGCACGCTGCGCGAACAGCTCGCGACCCGCGCCCCCGAGAAGAGCGTCGACCACCTCGACGACGGGGACGCGTGGGCGCGCAGCGCACTGGAGGCGGCGGGGGCCCTCGATCTGCTGGGGATCCTGTCCGACGGGTTCGACACCCGCATCCAGGACCGCGGCTCGAACCTGTCGGGCGGGCAGCGGCAGCGCCTTGCGCTCGCCCGCGCCGTCGCCGCTGATCCGCCGGCGCTGGTGCTGCACGACCCCACGACCGCGGTCGACGCGGTGACCGAGCAGAACATCGGGGAAGCGCTCGCCGCCGCGCGGCGCGTCCCGGACCGGCTGACCCTGATCCTCACGCGCGCCCCGTCCCTGCTGGTGCAGGCGGACAGGGTGGTGTTCCTCGCGCCGACGGGTGCGGTCAGCGGCACGCACTTCGACCTGATGGAACGGGACGACTATGCGGAGGTGGTGAAGCGATGACCATGCCGACCAACGAGGCCAGCGAACGGGAGCTCGACCTCATCACCTCGATGCGGGAGGAGGACGATGTCGCCCGGCAGCTGTCCCGCCATGCCGAACTGCTGCCGATCGCGACCGGCCGGCAGACCCTTCGCTTCCTGCTGACGCGCCTGGGTTCGATGCGCCTCGCGTTCGTGCTGATGGTGCTGACGGTGCTCGCCGCCGCGATCGCCGGGGCTGCGGTGCCTCGCCTCATCGGCACCGTCGTCGATGTGGTGACCGCGCCCGAGGGCGGCCGCATGGAGGGCGTGTGGGTGCTCGCCGCGGTGATGGTCGGCGTCGGGGTGCTGCAGGCGGTGTGCTCTGCACTCGGGCAGGCGCAGGTGTCCGCGCTCGGGCAGCGTCTCCTGGCGGGGATGCGCGAGGACGTCATCGACCGCGCCCTCGACCTGCCGGCGCAGACGATGGAGCGGGCCGGGATCGGCGATGCCCTCTCCCGTGTCGCCGACGACGTCGCCGTCACCGCGAAGGCCGTCACGAACATCGTCCCGTGGATCATCACCGTCACCTTCCAGATCACGATCACGCTGGTGGCGCTGGCGATGCTGTCGCCGTACCTGCTGCTGGTCGTAATGGCGATCCTGCCGTTCTACATCGCGGCGCTGCGCTGGTTCCTTCCGCGCACGAACCGCATCTACCGGGTGGAGCGGATCGCGCTGGGGGCGCGAGCGCAGGGCCTGCTGTCCGCCATCAACGGTGTGCCGACGGTCCACGCCTACGAGATCGAGCAGCGCGAGACGCGGCATGTCGCGGCGCTGTCGCGCTCCGCCTATTCGCTGAAGATGCGGATCATGAACCTGGTGATCTCGGTGGCCTGGATCATGACAGTGCCGGAGCTGCTGGCGATCACCCTGGTGCTGGTCCTGGGCTTCTTCCTGGTGAACTCCGTCGGGGTGCCGGTCGGGGTGGTGGCGTCGGCCGGGATCTACATTCTGACCCTGCTGTGGCCGCTGCAGTCGCTGATCTTCTCCCTGGATGATGCGCAGTCGGCGGCGGCGTCGCTGATGCGGATGGTGGGCGTGATCGTCTCCATCGACCCCGCGGTCTCCCCCGGGCCGGAAGAGCCGGCCGACGGGTCCGTGGAGCTGACGGGGATCGCGCACTCCTACGGGCAGCGCCGCGTTCTGGAGCCGATCGACCTCACGATCGAGGAGGGCGAGACGATCGCACTGGTGGGCGCCTCCGGTGCGGGGAAGTCCACCCTCGCGTCGATCATCGCGGGCACGCTGCGGCCCAGTGAGGGGACGGTGCGCCATGGCGGCGCCGATCTCTCGCGGGCGCAGCTGGACGCAGTGCGGGCGCATGCAGTGATCGTCAGCCAGGACGTGCACGTCTTCCACGGCACCCTCGCCGACGACCTGCGCCTCGCAGCGCCCGACGCGAGCGAGGAGGACCTGTGGGCGGCGCTGGGAACCGTCGGCGCGGACTCCTGGGCGGAGCTCCTCCCCCACCGGCTCGACACCGCGGTCGGGGAGAAGGGCGAGCGGCTGAGCGCGGAGCAGGCGCAGCAGCTGGCGCTCGCGCGCGTCGCGCTGAAGGACCCGGCGATCCTCGTGATGGACGAGGCGACCGCCGACGAGGGGTCCTCGGGTGCCCGGGTGCTGGAGCGCGCAGCGCTCGCTGTGGCCGAGGGCCGCACCACCGTCATCGTGGCGCACCGCCTCTCCCAGGCGATGCACGCCGATCGGATCCTCGTGATGGCGGACGGGCACGTGATCGAGTCCGGGTCGCATGCGGATCTGCTCGCGGCGGATGGTCAGTACGCGCGGCTGTGGGCGGCCTGGAGCCGGTGAGCGTTCAGGCGCTCCCGCGTGTGATCCGCTAGGCTCGACCCATACTCGATTCCCCCTCACGAGCGGAATCCACACCCGCGCCTCGGCCGGTCGCGCGTGTGCTCGTGGGGCTGACCAGGCCAGGAAAACGTGATGTCCCAGAAGCGATGGTCCCCCGGGGACCACGTGACCTGGACGTACTACACGCACGCGCACGACACCATCACCGTTCGGCCCGGCACGGTCGTCCTGGATGATGATCGCGGCATCGTGGTGTGGATCGCTCCGGGCACCGAAGTCCTCCTCCCCGTCCTGGAGTCCGGCGCGCCGCTGCGCCGAGCCGGCGACGAGGGCATGTTCACCGAGCAGCGCCACCAGTCCAAGCAGCTGTGGACCGGCAACGGCATCCTCATGATCGGCCTGCCCGACAAGCCGTACTCCGTGTGGCTGTTCTACCGAGACGACGGCACCCTCGGGTGCTACTACGTCAACCTCGAATCCCCCCTGGAGCGCACCGACGAAGGCGTCCGCTCCCGCGACATGGTCCTCGACCTCGTGGTGCTGCCGCGCCGCGACTACCACTACAAGGACGAGGACGAACTCGAAGGGGCGGAGCGCGTCGGCTACTTCTCCCCCCAGGAGGCGGACCAGATCCGCGCGTGGGGCCGCGAAGCCGAACGCGACATCCGCGCCTGGTGCTACCCCTTCAACGCCGGGTACGAGTACTTCTTCCCCAACCCCAGCTGGGGGACGCCTCCGCTGCCCGACCACTACACGTGGGAGAAGGACCTGACGGACCGGGAGACGCACCGCAAACGCTGATGCCTCCCCTCGGTGAGATCGGTGACACAATGGCACGGATCCACCCGCACCGACCGAAAGGGATGCCCGCGTGAGCGCCACCGAGAACCTGAAGCGCAGCGAAGCCCAGGAACGCGCCTCGTTCCTGTCCACCTCGACCTATGACGTCACCCTGGATCTGACGCAGGGGCCCACCACCTTCCTCACCGAGTCGACCATCCGCGTCACCTCCACCGAGGAGCGGGAGACGTTCGTGGACCTCATCGCCCCCGAGGTGCTGGAGATCGAGCTCAACGGCGAGCTGCTGGAGGACCCAGCGTCCCGCTTCGACGGCGCCCGCGTGCAGCTGCCCGCGCTGCAGAAGGGTGAGAACACCATCCGCATCCGGGCGAATGCCGCCTACATGAACACCGGTGAGGGCCTGCATCGCTTCGTCGACCCTGTAGACGACGAGGTGTACCTCTACTCCCAGTTCGAAGTGTCGGACGCGCGCCGCATGTTCGCCTGCTTCGAACAGCCCGACCTCAAGGCCGAGTTCACGTTCACGGTGACCGCACCCGCGCACTGGCGCGTCATCTCCATCGCCCCCACCCCGGAGCCGACGGATGCCGGCACCGACCAGAACGGGCAGCGGATCGCCACCTGGGCGTTCGAAGCGACCGAGCGGATCTCCACCTACCTGACGGCGCTGATCGCCGGCAAGTACGAGGGCGTGGAGGGCACGATCCGGTCGCGCGACGGCCGCGAGCTGAAGGCCGGCGTGTACGCCCGCGCCTCCCTCGCCGAGCACCTCGACGGGCAGAACATCATCGACGTCACCCAGCAGGGATTCGACTTCTACGAGGAGAAGTTCGACTGCCCCTACCCGTTCCGCAAGTACGACCAGGTGTTCGTGCCCGAGTACAACATGGGTGCGATGGAGCACCCCGGTGCCGTCACCTACGTGGAGGCGTACGTGTTCCGCTCCGACGTCTCCGACGCCATCCGCGAGCGCCGCGACCTCACCATCCTCCACGAGCTCGCCCACATGTGGTTCGGCGACCTCGTCACCATGAAGTGGTGGGACGACCTCTGGCTGAACGAATCCTTCGCCGAATACGCCTCCACCCTCGCCTCCGCCGAAGCGACGAAGTGGACCACCGCATGGACCACCTTTGCCGGCTCCGAGAAGGCATGGGCGTACAACCAGGACCAGCTGCCGTCCACGCACCCGATCGTGGCGGACATGGTGGACTTCGACGCGGTCGAGACCAACTTCGACGGCATCACCTACGCGAAGGGCGCCTCTGTGCTGCGCCAGCTCGTCGCCTATGTGGGCGAGGACGCCTTCTTCGAAGGCCTGCGCGCCTACTTCCGCAAGCACGCCTGGGGGAACACGCAGCTGAAGGACCTGCTGGTGGAGCTGGAGGCGACCAGCGGACGCGACCTCACCTCCTGGTCAGCACTGTGGCTGGAGAAGGCGGGAGTGACGCTGCTGCGCCCGCAGATCGAGCGGGACCAGGACGGCGCCGTGGTGTCGTTCGCGGTTCTGCAGGAGGCCCCGTCGGACTACCCGACGCTGCGGCCGCACCGCCTGCGCATCGCCGGCTTCACCGAGCAGGACGGCGCGCTGGTGCGCACCGAGACAGTGGAGGTCGATGTCGACGGTGAGCGCACCGAGATCCCCGAGCTGACGGGCAAGCAGGCCGACCTGTGGCTCGTCAACGACGGCGACCTCGCCTACGCGAAGCTCCGCCTGGACGATGAGTCCCTCGCCACCGCGATGCAGAAGCTGTCCACCCTGGAGGACTCACTGGCCCGCACCCTCATCTGGTCGGCCGCCTGGGACATGGTGCGCGATGCTGAACTGCCCAGCCGCCGCTACCAGGAGCTGCTGGTGAACAACATCGCCGGTGAGACGGAGTCCTCCGTGATCCGCACCCTGCTCACCCGCCTCGATGCGGTGGCCGGCCACTACGCTGCGCCGGAGCAGCGCGCCGAGCGCGAAGCCGCCGCCGGCGACGCGCTGTGGCGCCTGACCCAGCAGGCGGAGGCCGGCAGCGACGCGCAGCTGCAGTACCTGGAGGGCTTCCTCCGCAATGCTGTGACCGACGAGCAGGTGGAGCTCGCGCGCGCCCTGTTCGACGGCTCCCAGCAGCTGCCGGGCCGCGACATCGACACCGACCTGCGATGGAAGATCGTCATCGCCCTCGCCGCCGCCGGTGCCCTCGACGACGCCCAGATCGACGAGGTGCTCGCGTCCGACGACACGCAGAGCGGCCGCAAGTCCGCGCTCACCGCGCACGCCGCCCTACCGACGGAGGCTGCGAAGGCGAAGGCCTGGGAGGACACCGTGGAGAAGGACGAACTCGCCAACGAGTCCGTCACCTCCGTGGTGATCGGCTTCAACCAGGGGTCCAAGGAACTGCTCGACCCGTACACGGAGCGGTTCTTCGGCATGCTGAACACGGCGTGGGCGACCCGCTCCAGTGAGATCGCGAACCGCCTCGTGCAGGGGTACTTCCCGGCGAAGTTCCCCAGCCAGAAGGTCGTGGACCTGTCCACGCAGTGGCTGGAGGAGAACGCCGACAAGCCGATGGGTCAGCGGCGCCCCATCCTCGAGGGTCGGGACACGGTGCAGCGCGCCCTGCGGGTGCAGCGCGCCGACGCGCACTGATCCAGGTCAGAGCCGCACAGTCAGCGGAGCGGAGGCTCCGCTGACTGTGCTCCCATCCGCGGGGGCTAGCCTGTTGCCCTATGCTGATCTCTGCTCCCACTTCAGACGACGCCCTCAGTTGGCTGGACCACGCCGGCGCCTGGCTGCTCGATCACGGCGTGAAGATCCTGCTGATCATCATTCTCGCCTTGGCCGCGCGGTACGTCGCCGCGATACTGATCCGGCGGGTGGTGCGCACTATGCTGGACTCCGGCACCCGCATCTCCGCGATGACGAACGCCGCAATCCGCCGCACCGAGCACGCGGGTGAGCAGGAACGCGCCCAGCAGCGCCGGCAGCAGCGCGCCCAGACCCTCTCCCAGGTCGCCGGGAACGTAGCCGCGCTGATCATCGGCGCGCTCGCCAGCGTGATGGTGCTGTCCGAACTCGGCATCGACATCGCCCCCGTCATCGCCGGTCTCGGCGTGGTGGGCCTCGCCGCCGGCATCGGTGCGCAGACCATCATCAAGGACATCGTGGCAGGTGTGGTGATGCTGTTCGAGGACATCGTCGCCGTCGGCGACTTCGTGGACCTCGAGTACGCCACCGGCACGGTGGAGAGCATCAATCTGCGCGCCACGCAGCTGCGCTCCATCGACGGCGTGCTGTGGACCGTCCGCAATGGCGAGATCATCCGCATCGGCAACATGTCCCGCGGCTTCGCCACCGCTCTGGTGAAGCTCGACCTCGACCTGTCCAACGACGACGTCCACGTCACCGAGGTGCTGCAGCGCGTCACCGACGCCCTGTGGCGCGACACCACGTGGGAGAAGGTGCTGCTGGACAAGCCGCAGATCAGCGGCATCCTGTCCATCGACGGCGCCCGCTACCAGCGCCGCGTCACCCTGAAGTCGGCGCCCGGCCGCCAGTGGGAGGTGGAGCAGGAGCTGCGCCGCCGCATCCGTCGGGCGTTCCAGGATGAGAAGATCAGCTTCGCACTCCCCCGATTCCAGGAAGCAGGTCAGTGACCGTGACCATCCCCCTCCAGCCGACCCGCGGCCGCGACGACGACCAGCAGAGCGTGTACGACGCCGTCGGCGGGATGCCCACCTTCACCGCCATCGTCGACCGCTTCTACGAGGGTGTCGCCGAGGATCCGCTGCTGCGCCCCATGTACCCCGAGGACGAGCTCGACGGCGCGAAGGACCGCCTGCGGATGTTCCTCGTCCAGTACTGGGGCGGGCCGAAGGACTACGGGGCGCAGCGCGGCCACCCGCGCCTGCGGATGCGCCACGCAGTCTTCCCCGTCTCCCCCGACGCCGCCGACGCCTGGCTGCGCCACATGACCACGGCCGTGACCGAGCAGCAGCTGCCGCCGCTGTACGAAGGCCTCATGCTCGACTACATGGACCGGGCGGCCCGCTCCCTGATCAACACCGTCAACGGCGGTGAAGCGCCGATGGCGGGCCGCACGATGCCCGACCACATGCAGTGACCGCGCAGGCCCGCTGAGGTCATTCGCGGAAGGTGAGCGGCTCCCCCATCCACGGGGCGAGCCGCTCACGCATATCGTCGTCGATGCGCGTCGGGCGGCCCGAGGAGTCCACCAGCACCACCACGGTGCGCGCCCGGATCAGCGCCTCATCCATCCGCCCCGGCGTGTGGAGCGTGTAGTCCACCGTCAGGGACGCGCCGCCGAGGCGGGAGATCCAGAGGCGGACCACGGCGCCGTCGCGTCGGTACTCCACCGGCTTCAGGTACTCGATCCGGTTCGAGGCGACGAAGGTCAGCAGGTCGCGGCCGTCAGCAGAGACCGGCAGCACGATCGGCGACTGCTTGGTGCCGCCGCCGAGCTGTTCCTGCGGCACCTCCCAGAACGCGTGGATGCGTGCCTCCTCCAGCAGGGTGAGGAGGGCTGCGTTGTTGACGTGGCCGTACGCGTCGAGGTCGGACCAGCGCAGCGGAACGGGAATGTCGATATGGGCCATGGGGGGTCGGGGATCCTTTCGAAGGGTCAGGGCTGGGCATGCCAGTGCCCGCGGTTCAGCCGCAGTGCGAACGCATAGATCGCGAGGGCGGCCACCGTCAGGCCGATGGCGAGGGGCCAGGCGAATCCGGCGATCACCAGGGCCGGCAGGAACGCCATCAGCACGATATCGCCCAGGTTGATCGGAATGTACGCCAGACCGTAGTAGTCGAGGGTCTTGGAGCGCATCTGCGGGTCCACGATCCGCAGCAGAGCGATGCCCATCGGGACGGTGCCGGTCTGCCAGCCGAAGCTGAACACGGACTGCTCGACCTTGTGGTCCCGGAACGACGGCTTCCACACGAACACGTAGGAGAAGAGCAGCAGGATCAGGCCGCCGACCAGCAGCAGCGCGAGCGGCTGCCAGTAGCGCGCCACCACCGCCGGGCTGATCGCCGCGATGCCGAAGGCGACGAGCAGGTCGGTGGCGGACCCGGAGACGCGGTTCATCGTCTCCGAATCGAGGACGCGGTCGGCGCCGGTGGTGCGCATCGCCAACAGGACGAGGCCGCCCACGATGAACGCGACGGCGAACGCAGGGAAGGAGAGGCCGCCGGTGACCTCGCTGAACCATTCGGAGATCAGGTACGCGGCGCCGGCGATCGCCGCGAGGATCGACGCATGCAGCATCAGCGGGTCGATGCTCATCGTGGAGACGGTGGCCCGGCCGATCGGGGCGCGGCTCTTCTGCTCCAGCACCCCGGTGCGCAGTTCGCGCGGCAGGTCCGCGAAGTCCTGCAGGTAGGCGGTGCCGCCCCGGCGCGATTCCAGTTTGATGATGGTGATGCCTCCGATGATCGCAACGAAGATGCCGATGGTGGCGGAGGTGAAGCCGAGCGAGGCTGCATCGGGCCACCGATCACCGAAGCCCTCCGCGACCGCTGCCGCGGTGCCGTGCCCGCCCATAAAGCCGGCGGCGAGCATGAGGCCGAATCCGTCGGGCAGGCCGCCGAAGATCAGTGACAGAAGCATCAGCGACATCAGCAGGCCGAAGCCCCACTGCATGAGGGTAGAGCCCTGCGTGACGGCCCACATGCTCCCCACGGAGCGGATCACGGACTTCACCGACACGATGCGCATCGTGAACGGCAGCGCCCCGAACACCACCGCGATCAGCAGGCCGGAGTACTGGCTGATCAGCTCGGAGAACGGGATCACTCCGAACACAGCTGGCCCGAGGATCAGTCCGAGGACACCGGCGATCAGAGAGGCGGGCAGGAACAGGGCCTGCACCGGTGGAACGGTGGCGCGGATCAGCGCCCCGACGGCCAGCAGCAGGCCCATCCATGCGAGGTCGAGGAAGACGTCCCAGGCGCTCACTGGGCGTCAGTCGACCTTCAGCTCACCCATGCGGTCCCAGCCCTCACCGTCGACGGTGCGGGAGATGATCTGCGGCGTGGCGGTGAGGAACGGCTTCATCGCCTCCAGGCCGGCGGCGAAATGGTCGGAGCTGACGTGCGCTTCGCCGGCGTCGTCCTTGAACGCCTCAACGAGCAGCACCTCGTTCTCGTTCTCGGTGGAGCGGTACCAGTCGAACCAGAGGTTGCCCTCTTCAGCGCGGGTGGCGGCGGTGAACTCGCCGACGGCCTCCAGGAACTCCTCGGCCTGGCCGTCCTTGACGGTGTACTTGACGTTGATGAGGATCATGGTCTCGCTCCTTCTCGACAGGGGTCAGATGCGTTGACTGTCCCACACCGCCCTGGGAGGCGACGGACGGCACGGGCACCGTCCGTCGCGCCCGGGTGCGTCCCCGCCTACGATGAGTCCATGAGCTTTCCTGATGACCGCGCCGTCACCGACGGCCTGCTGACCGTCCTGGACCTCCGCTCCGTCCCGTCCGGGGTCGACGACAGTCCCGTCCCCCACTCCCCCGCCGCCGACGCGTTCCGCTGCTTCGAAGGCGACTCCCACCCGCACCCGGGCGGTCACGTGTTCGGCGGCCAGGTGATGGGCCAGGCGGTGATGGCGGTGGGTCGGACCGTGCCGGAAGGGCGGCACATCCATTCGATGTTCTCGTACTTCCTGCGGCCCGGGGACCCGTCGGTCCCGATCCGGTTCGAAGTGGACTCCCTGCGGGACGGCCGCTCGTTCTCGGTGCGGCGCGTGCTGGCGATCCAGCATGAGAAGACGATCCTGGCGATGACGGCGTCCTTCCAGGAGGAGCAGGACGGCCTGGAGCACGCCGAGCCGATGCCGGAGGCGCCGGACCCGGAGACGCTGCCGACCACAGCGGACCACCTGCGCGACATCGACCACCCGGTGGCTCAGTACTGGGCGACGCAGCGGCCGATCGACATCCGCCACGTGGAACGGCCGATCTACCTAGCGCCGGACGAGTCAGGGCGCTCCCAGCAGATGGTGTGGATGAAGGTGCTGGCGCCGGTGGAGGCGGACCAGCTGACCCACGACGCGATCCTGTCGTTCGCATCCGACTACACGCCGTTCGAACCGATCCTGCGGCGCCAGGGCCTCGCGTGGACCACCCCCGGGATCCGCGCCGCCACCATCAACCACGCGATCTGGTGGCACTCGCGGCCCGATGTCAACGAGTGGATGCTGTTCGTGCAGCGGTCCCCGTCGGCCGCCGGTGGCCGCGGCCTCACCGAGGGCCTGCTGTACCGCCGCAGCGGTGAGCTGATCGCGACCGTCACCCAGGAGGGGATGATCCGCATCAAGGAGTGACGGCCGCGACCCGACAGGAGGTCACGCCATCGCGGCGTTGCCCTCCTTGACGGCCTGCGGCACGCCCTCCTCCGCCGGAACCTCACCGGCGAAGATCTGCTGGAACACCGGCATCACAGCCTCAAGGCCGGCGAGCGCCTTCGCGCCCGTGTCCGCCATCGCGGGGTCCTTCGCCGCCTCGATGAACTGCTGGACGTCATGGCCCTTGCCCTTCCAGAACTCCACGAACGCGGACTGCACATCCGTGTGGCCGGGGAAGCCGACGCCCTTGGCGCCGATCGGCTTCTGCCCCTCGGCGGAGCCCAGCCACTCCAGCAGCTTCTTCACCCCGTCCTGGTTCTCGTTCTTCGCGTTGCCGGCGGCGACCACGCCGTGCACCAGCGACTTCTGCCCCTTCGGGCCGCCCACCATCGGCGCGATCCCCCACTCGAAGGAGTCGCCCACGCCCTCCAGAATGTTCATCAGGTGGTAGGGACCGGACTGGAACAGGCCGAGCTTGCCCTGGATGAACTGGTCGCGCGCGAAGTCGCCGTTGGGGTTGGTGTCCGCGGCCGACGGGGCCACCTGCCAGGTGTTGACGAGGTCGGCCATGTACTTGAACGCGGCGACGCCCTCAGGCGTGTCGAACGCGTACGTGTCGTCCTTCTGCCACTCGGCGCCGTTGGAGGCGAGGAACGGGCCGATGATGGCCTGGCGGTCCGCCGCGGAGTTGAAGCCGAACTGCTGACGCGCGTTCGGGTCGAAGCCGGACTCGCCGGGCTTCTTTCCCGCCTTGTCCTTCGTGAGCTTCAGCGCGGCATCGCGCAGCGGATCGCTCTTCGCGGCGGGGTCGAAGCTCAGCTTCGTCGGGTCGACCTTCGCCTCGTCCGTCAGCTTCTTGTTGAAGAACAGGGCGATGGAGTCCCACAGCTGCGGCACGCCCCACAGGGAGCCGTCGCGGGTGTACAGCTCCACCACGGCCTTCTCCCAGGACGCGGCGGCGTCCTCCCCCAGGGTCTCGGTAATGTCCACGAGGTTGCCCGCCTGCTGGTACTGGGTGAAGGACGCGCTGTTCAGCCAGAACACGTCGGCGGCGTCACCGGAGGCGATGTCCAGCGGCAGGGTCTTCCAGTAGTCCGCCCACGGCACCACCTCGACCGCCGCCTCGATGCCGGTCTTCTCCGTGAACGCGTTCAGCGACTCCTCATAGGCGGGTTTGGCGACATCGTCCCAGATGCGCAGAGTCAGCTTCTTCGAGTCGGAGCCCGAGGACTTCGAGGACCCGTCGGAGGAGCTCTTCGACGGGGAGCAGGCGGCGAGCGCTCCAGCGGCGCCGGCGATGCCGGCGGAAGTGACGAAGGTGCGGCGAGTGACCATGGTGATTCCTTTCTAGGGTCGGCGCGGCTGCGTCAGCGCAGTTCGGTGCCGGAGATCGAGTTCGCGACCTGTTTCTGGAACGCGAAGTACAGCAGGATCAGGGGGATGAGGGCGAGCGTGGTCGCCGCCATCACGAGCGTCCAGTTGGCGTTGTACTGGGTGGACAGAGCGGAGGTCGCAACCGTGAGGGTGCGCCAGTCGGGTCCCTTGGTGATGATCAGCGGCCACAGGAACGAGTTCCAGTGCGTCACCACGGTGATGATGACGAGGGTGACGATGATCGGGCGGTTCAGCGGCACCACCAGGTTCCACAGGATCCGCAGGTGCCCGGCGCCGTCCACACGCATCGCATCGATCAGCTCTTGGGGAACGGACCGGAAGTTCTGCCGCAGCAGGAACACCGCATACGGTGAGCCGAACACGAACGGGATGACCAGAGCGAAGAACGTGTTGCGCAGCCCCAGCTCCGACAGGGCCAGGAACAGCGGGATGATCACCACGACCTGCGGCACCATCAGTGTGGAGATGAACAGCCAGAACAGGGCGTCGCGGCCCCGGAAGCGCAGGAACGCGAACGCGTACGCCGCCATGACGGAGAACACGATCTGCCCGGCGAGGATCACCGCCACCATCTGCGCCGTCACAGCGAACGGCGTGATGAACGAATCCTCGCGGGTGAACAGCTGGGTGACGTTCTCCAGCGTGGGCGGGTCCGGCAGGTGCAGAGGCCCCTGGGAGAGGAAGTCGGTGGGGGCGCGCAGCGCGGTCATGATGCTCAGCGCGATCGGAGCGAGGGTGAGCAGAGCGGCCGCAGTCATGACCACGTAGGCGAACAGGGCACCAGCAGCGCCGGGCCGGTTGCGGTGGGAGGGTCTCACAGTCATCGCCTCAGCTCATATCGTAGGTGATGCGGGAGGAGAAGTAGCGCTGCTGGACGATCGCCACGAGCGCGAGGATCACGAACAGGATCACCGCGATCGCGCTGGCCCGCCCCATGCGGTACGAGGTGAACGCCTCGGAGTAGATGAGGGAGGCGATCACTTCGGTGCGGCGCCCCGGTCCGCCGCCGGTGAGGGCGTACACGGTGTCGAACACCTGGAAGCTCGCCACGATCTGCGTGAGCGCCACGAAGAACGTGGTGGGGCGCAGCAGCGGCAGGGTGATCGACCACAGGCGGCGCAGCGGGCCGGCCCCGTCGAGTTCAGCGGCCTCATAAATGGAGGAGGGGATCTTCTGCAGACCCGCCTGGTAGAAGAGCGCGATGTATCCGACCGCCTGCCAGATCGCCACGAACGCCACCGACGGCAGCGCGAGGGACGGGTCTGTCAGCCATTCGACACGGCGGCCGAGGATGGCGTTCAGGGCGCCGTAGCTCGGCTGGTAGATCCAGGAGAACACCACGCCGATCGCCAGCGGTGCGCACACCCACGGGATCACCACGATGACGCGGAAGACGCCGGCGCCGGGCAGGGCACGGTTGAGCTGCATCGCCAGCAGCAGACCGAGCGCCATCGCCACCGGGACGCTCATGAGGGTGAACAGGGCGGTGACGACCAGGGAGTTGAGGAGGGCGCCGCCGGTCAGCAGCGCCCGGTAGTTCTCCAGGCCGACGAATCCGCCGCCGCCGACGAGCTGCCAGTTCGTCAGCGACAGACCGAACGCCACGAGGACGGGCAGCAGGATGAAGGCGACCACGCCGATGGTGGCGGGTGCCACCAGGAGCCACGCCGTCCAGGGGCTGCGGCTTCGCATCATGGAGTCACCTCTGGGGGCTCGTCGGGCAGTGCTGTCAGTTCAACGGCGATGACCTCCTCAGTATTCCAGGGCGGTGAGCCGGAGTGACGGTCAGCGCCGCGGCGAGTCGGGAATGATGACCGTCGGCTGCTGATGACCGGTCAGTCATTACGATTCTGCATCAAGGGACTTCTGAGCATCTGGGGGTGCGCTGGTCGAACGTAGACTCGGGACAGGCCGCCATCAGTTCAATATTCAATCAGGAGACCGCATGGAGACACTCGTGCTCGCTGGTCTTGCGCTGGGCGGAATCCTCATCGCCTGTCTGATCGTCCTCGTCATCGCGCTGGCCGTGCACCTGCTGCTGGTCCGGCAGCGCGGTGCCGCCGACGAGTCCCTGAAGGCGCCCGGGGGCGCGCTGGGCACAGCTGTGAGCACCGGTCAGCAGACCACCGGCGGTGAGTAGAGAGGCGCAGGAGTCACGGTTGAACGAGGAAGGGCCGGTTCCCCCGAGGGGAACCGGCCCTTCCTCTGCAGTGATGATCAGTCGCGGGTGAGGCGACGGTGCGTGACGCGGTGCGGACGCGCCGCCTCCTCGCCGAGTCGCTCGACCTTGTTGCGCTCGTACGCTTCGAAGTTGCCCTCGAACCAGTGCCAGTTCGACGGATTCTCCTCGGTGCCCTCGTAGGCGATGATGTGGGTCGCGATGCGGTCCAGGAACCAGCGGTCGTGGGTGACGACCACGGCGCAGCCTGGGAAGTTCAGCAGTGCGTTCTCCAGGGAGCCGAGCGTCTGGACGTCGAGGTCGTTCGTCGGCTCATCGAGCAGGAGCAGGTTGCCGCCCTGCTTGAGGGTCAGCGCCAGGTTCAGGCGGTTGCGCTCACCACCGGAGAGCACACCGGCCTTCTTCTGCTGGTCCGGGCCCTTGAAGCCGAACTGGGAGACGTAGGCGCGCGAGGGGATCTCCACCTTGCCCACCTGGATGAAGTCGTTGCCCTCGGACACGACCTCCCACAGAGTCTTCTCCGGATCGATGTTCGACCGGTTCTGGTCGACGTAGCTGATCTTCACGGTCTCGCCGATCTTCAGCTCACCACCGTCCAGCGGCTCCAGACCCACGATGGTCTTGAACAGCGTGGTCTTGCCGACACCGTTGGGGCCGATGACGCCGACGATGCCGTTCGGCGGCAGCGAGAAGGAGAGGCCGTCGATGAGGACGCGGTCTCCGAAGCCCTTCTTGAGGTCCTTGGCGTCGATGACCACATTGCCCAGCCGCGGGCCGGGCGGGATGACGATCTCGTCGAAGTCGAGCTTGCGGGTGCGCTCGGCCTCCGCCGCCATCTCCTCGTAACGGGCGAGTCGGGCCTTCGACTTGGTCTGGCGGCCCTTCGCGTTGGAGCGCACCCACTCGAGCTCCTCCTTGAGGCGCTTGGCGAGCTTCGCATCCTTCTTGCCCTGCACCTGCAGGCGCGCCTCCTTCTTCTCCAGGTAGGTGGAGTAGTTGCCCTCGTACGGGTAGAGGTGGCCGCGGTCGACTTCGGCGATCCACTCGGCGACGTGGTCGAGGAAGTAGCGGTCGTGGGTGATGGCGATGACAGCGCCCTCGTACGCCTGGAGATGCTTCTCCAGCCAGAGGACCGACTCGGCATCGAGGTGGTTGGTGGGCTCGTCCAGCAGCAGCAGGTCCGGCTTCTCCAGCAGGAGCTTGCACAGTGCCACGCGGCGGCGCTCACCACCGGAGAGGTGGGTGACCTTCTCATCGCCCGGCGGGAGACGGAGGGCGTCCATCGCCTGGTTGAGCTGGGAGTCGAGGTCCCAGCCGTTGGCGGCGTCGATGTCGGTCTGGAGCTTGCCCATCTCCTCCATGAGGGCGTCGAAGTCAGCGTCCGGCTGCGCCATCTCCTCGCCGATCTCGTTGAAGCGCTGGACCTTCGCGTAGAGGTCGCCCATGCCCTCCTGGACGTTCTCGAGGACGGTCTTCTCCTCGTTCAGCGGCGGCTCCTGCAGCAGGATGCCCACGGTGTAGCCGGGGCTGAGGCGCGCCTCGCCGTTGCTGGGCTCATCGAGCCCCGCCATGATCTTGAGGATCGTGGACTTGCCGGCGCCATTGGGACCGACCATGCCGATCTTCGCGCCCGGGTAGAAGCTCATGGTCACGTCGTCGAGGATGAGCTTGTCGCCCACCGACTTCCGTGCCTTGTACATCGTGTAAATGAATTCAGCCAAGCGATTTCCCCTGGTCAGGACACTGTCGGAGTGTCGCCGTGCAGCATGTGTGCAAAAAGAAGACTGATGGACCGCTCGTCGGCTCAGGCGGCCGGGAGCGCACTGGGCCAGCCTACCAATGGCTCCCGGTCGCTCAGTCCAGCGGGATGCCGCGCCCGGCGAGGTGTGCGCGGGCGATCTCCCAGCCGTTGTCGGCGGCGCCGTCGCCGTTGCGCGGCCACCGGTGGGCGTCGATGCCGAGGCGGCGGGCCGCCTCCACGTTCTCCTCGACGTCGTCGAAGAAGATCGTGGACCCGGGGCGCTCCACTCCCCCGGTCTCGTGGGAGAGGGTCTCCAGCAGGACCTCGAAGATCCGCAGGTCCGGCTTCACCACGCCCTCCTCACCGGAGATGATGGCGAAGCTGAACGCCTCGAACCATTCGGCGCGGCGCACGGCCTCACCGAACGCGACCGATGCATTGGACAGCAGCACCAGACGGACGCCGTTGCGGGCGAGGTCGTGGATAAGGCTGCGGGACTCCGGGTGGATCTCCAGCCAGTAGCGGTTGTCGACGTCCTGCAGGTGGGCGAGCTCATCGGCGGAGGGGTCCTCGACGCCCGCCGCCGCGCAGACGCGGCCCCAGTACTCCTCGAGGGTGAGGTCGCCGGTGTCGTAGGCGAGGCGTTCGCCCCAGAACGCGGCGCGGACCTCCTCGATGTCGCCGCCGGTCTCGGCGTGGATCGCGGGGACGGGGTCGTGGGCGGCGGATATGACGCCGCCGAAGTCGAACACGACGGTCTTCTGGGACAGGGCGTCGGTGGAGCGGGGGCGGCGCTGGCGGGCCATGGATCAGGTCCTTTCGGAGGCGGTGCAGGTGGGCAGACCGGCGGTGCTGCCGGAGTCGGCGATGGTCTCGACAGCGTGCTTGGCGTCCTCGAACGTGGAGACCCGGACCACGCTCAGCCCGTCGGGCACGTGACCGACCACCTCGGCGCAGTTGTCGGCGGGAGCGAGGAAGAACTCGGCGCCGTCCTCCTTCGCGCCGACCAGCTTCTGCCGAATCCCGCCGATGGGGCCGACGGCGCCGCTCTGGTCGATGGTGCCGGTGCCGGCGATCCGCTTCCCACCGGTGAGGCTGCCGGGGGTCATCTCGTCGTAGATGCCGAGGGCGAAGATGAGGCCGGCGCTGGGCCCACCGATGCCGTCCAGGGCGATCCTGACGTCCACGGGGAAGTCGAACCCGGGGGTCAGCACGATGCCGACGACGCTGCGCCCGTCCTTCTGCTCCACCGGCACGGACACGGTCGTCCTCTTCCCGTCGCGCTCCACCACGAAGTCGGCGGTGCCGCCGGCGGGGGTGTCGGCGGTGGCCTTCTGCAGGGCGGGAACCTCGTCGGACTCGGTGCCGTTGACGGACACGACGCGGTCGCCCGGCTTCAGCAGCTGAGCGGCGGGACCGTCGGAGCGCACCCCGGAGATGCGGACCACCGGCGTGGACTCCATGCCCTGGGCGGCGAGGGCGACGGCGATCGCCTCCTGCTGGGAGGAGCTCATCTGCGCGGACGTCATGAGCTTGTTGCCCTCTTCGTCCTGCGTGTCGGGGTAGACCGCTTCGCGCGGCAGGATCGACTTCGTGGGGTCGAACCAGGCGGCGAACACCGCGGTGGTCGGGGCGGGCTGACCGGGTGCGCCGAGCACGGCGACAGTGGTCATGCGCAGCTGGCCGTCGGGCTTCTCCGGCTCGCTGCCCTTCACCTCGATCACCTGGGTGCCGTCGACCTCACCGAGGACGTCCACCGTCGGCCCCGCCGACTCGATGACGTACGGCGACGGGGTGAGCGTGGCGATGAGGGTGAGCACGCACAGAGCGATCAGGGCGATGCTGCCGATCAGGGAACGCCGCGCGGAGATGCGGCGCGACTGCTGGGACACTGGGGCGGGGGACGACACGGCCCCATTGTGGCACGGGGACGCTCCTGCGGAGTCTGCTCCAAGCGCAGGCGGATACTCTGAGCGCTATGACGTCTTCATCCGGATCTGACGAAGAGAACCTCCGCAAGTTCCTCGAAGAGGTGTTCGGCGGCCAGCTGCCACCCGGCGCGCTCGAGGGCATGGACCTGACGGAACTGGCGAAGGGAGCCGGTCTGCCGTCCGACCCCGCGATGCTGCAGGCCGCGGCCGCGCAGATGCAGTCGCTGTTCGCCTCCGGCGGTGATGAGCCCGTGAACTGGAAGCTCGCCCAGGACCTCGCCCGACAGGTCGCCTCCGGCTCCGTCACGATGGTGCCGGGGCACGCTCTGCCGCCCACCGGCGGCTCGCAGATCGGCACGGACGGGGACCCGTCGGTCACTCCCGAAGCGCAGCACGCCCTCGACGAAGCAGCCACCATCGCCCGGCTGTGGCTGCAGCAGGTGGTGGATGTGGACGTCCCCGCCGCGCCGCTGCAGGCATGGACCCGCGGCACCTGGGTGAACCGCACCATTCCCCGCTGGCAGAAGGTGGTGGAGCCGGTCGCCGAGTACATGGCCGGCGCCATCGGCGACGCCCTCGGCAAGCAGATGGAGCAGATGCAGTCCATGCCCGGCATGGAGGGCCTCGGCGCCATGGGCATGGGCGATCCGCGCGCCATGATGCGGATGATGGGCGGCACCATGTTCGGCATGCAGTTCGGGCACGCCATCGGCTCCCTCGCCCGCGAGCAGCTCGGCACCACCGACCTCTCGCTGCCGCTCTGGGACTCCTCCGCCCCGGTGCTCATCCCCGCCAACCTCGACGACCTCCTGGCGGACTCCGACCTCGACCCGAGCGCCGCCCGGATCTTCTTCGCGGCCCGCGAGATCGCCCACGTCACCCTGTTCCGCAGCGCACCGTGGCTGCCGGAGCACCTCTTCACCGCGATCGAGGGCTACGCCCGCGGCATCGAACTGGACCTCTCCTCCCTGGAGGAGAAGATGCGGGACGTGGACGTGTCCGACCCCAACGCGATGAGCGCGCTCAACCCGGAGGACATGTTCACCTTCACCCGGTCGGAGCGTCAGGAGCGCGCCCTCACCGAGCTCACCACCACGCTCGCGCTGATCGAGTCGTGGGTGGACCACGTGGTCACGCACGCGCTGGAGGGGAAGCTGCCGCGCCTGGATGCGATGCGGGAACTGGTGCGGCGCCGCCGCGCCACCGGCGGTCAGGCCGAGCAGATGCTCGCGAACCTGGTCGGCATCGAACTGCGCCCCCGCTCCATTTCGGAGGCGTACGACTGGTGGCAGTCCGTGCTCGACACCGAGGGCGCGGCCGGCCGCGAGAAGGTGTGGGCGCACCCGGACCTGCTGCCCTCCCCCGAGGTGCTGTCCGGGCAGCCGCAGGCGCCGAAGGCCGACGCCGCTGAGCAGCCCGCGGAGGCCGCCGCCGACTTCGATGCGGACTTCGATGAGGAGCTGCGTCGCCTGCTGGACGGCGAACTCCCAGAAGCGCCGAAGGAGGACGGCGATGGCGACGGGGACGGCGATGAGCCCGGCCCGGCACCGGCCGCATGAGCAGTCGATTCATCACTGAGCTGGAGCGCGCGACGGGCCCGGCCGCGCAGCGGGAGCAGTTCCTGCAGCTCGCGCGCTCGAGCACGCAGGCGCACCGCAAGTCGAGCGGGCCCCTTCACTTCACCGCCTCCGCGATCGTGATCGACGCCTCCGGTGAGCACATCGCTCTGCACCTGCACCGGAAGGTGGGGGCCTGGCTGCAGTTCGGCGGCCACATCGATGACGGCGAGACATCCTTCGAACAGGCCGCGCGGCGCGAAGCCGCCGAGGAGTCCGGACTGAGGGACCTGCAGGTGGTGGGCGACGGCCCGGCCATGCTGCACGCGCACGCTCTGAACCAGAACTTCGCGCACTGCCGCGAGCACTGGGATGTGCAGTACCTGCTGCGTGCCCCGTTCACCCCGGCCAGCGCCGAGGACGGACTCGCGATCAGCGAGCGGGAGAGCGCGGGGCTGGCCTGGTTCGGACTCGATGACCTGCCGGCGGGTCTGGTTCAGGACCTGCACGCCACGCTCGCCGCGCTGGGACTGGATCGTCCTCAGAAGTCCGACGGGGGCAGCGACTGCGCGTAGGCCACGCCCTCGAGGAAGCCCTTCGCCTTCTCGGCGTGCTCGAACGAATCGGCGATCGCCCAGAACGCGGGTGAATGGTTCGCCTCCACCAGATGCGCGAGCTCATGGACGAGGACCGCGTCCTGCACGAAACGGGGCATCCCCTGCAGCTGGTCGGACAGGCGGATGGTGCGCTCCAGCGTGCTGCACGAGCCCCAGCGGCTGCCCTGGTTGCTGACCCAGCGGACGCTGACGGGCCCGTCGGTCCCCGGTGGGAGATAGCGGCGAGTGAGCTCGCGGGCGCGAGCGAGCAGATCGTCATCGCTGCTGGGCGCGGCCCGGTGGCGGGACTGCTCGGCGCGCTCGAGCATGTGCAGCGCCCACCGATGCTCCTCGGCGGCGGAGAGCCTCCAAGGGACCTGCAGCTCCATCCGGCCGTCGACTCTCCGGGCGCTGATGGTGCGGCGCCGGCGCTTCGAGCGGGTGACGAGGATCGGCTCGTCGATGTCCGCGAACTGCACCAGCTCGGTGCGGCGGGTCGCGGAGGACCTCACCAGGTCGCGGGAAAGGACTCGTCGGCTGCGCGGCATGGGGCGAGTCTAGCGACGATCCGCCCATCCCTGTGCAGGTCAGCGATGTCGGCGGGGAGTCTGTGGACAACTGTGCGGGGGCACCGCTGCGCAGCGGGAGTGTGAGGGGCGCCCGGCCCTGCCAGAAAGATTTTACCTGCGGTCCCCGGGTATGGCGTTTGCGCTGGTCAGAGTTGTGTGACGGTGCGTCGTCGGCGTGTCACACACACGATGTCCACACAGGTTCGCGTGGTTTCCACAGCTGGCCCTGACTTGTCCACAGTGGGCGCACAACGACGCGTTGACCGAGGCGGAGAAGGCCATTAGATTCGATCGGACAAGGGCTTCGGGATAACTAGCAGAACGCACACGGGGAAGGTGCGCGTGGTGCTGAGAGCCCCCGGAGTCCTCCGTCTGTGAAGGCGGCGAAACGGCGACCCGGAGCACTTCTCCTTCTGCGGTGGAACACCCGCTGATCATCCCGAAGCTCCAGGGTCGCCGTTCTCTTTGAAGAACAGCGGGTTACGCTGGTGCCAAATCCCCGCGGGCCGGTCACAGCCGATCCGTGCGCTGGGGTGACAGCGACGAGGACACCCTCGTCTCCATCCATGAGAAGGAGCACCAACATGGCTGACGAAACGTGGACCGGTGAGTTCTACTGCGTGAAGTGCCGCGAGAAGCGCGAAGCCACCGGCAACGTCGTGGAGCAGAACGGTCGCCGCTACGCCAAGGGCACCTGCCCGGAATGCAGCACCAAGCTCAACCGCATCCTCGGCAAGGCGTCCTGACGCCACCAGCAGACGGCGAGCGGGACTTCCCATGACGGGGAGTCCCGCTTCTGCGTTCCCAGCGTTCTCCGGGCCCCGTGACAGTGGATCTCCGGCATCCGACGCTGGGGTCGACCCATAACGACGATCGTTCTCCTCCGCCATGTCCTCGGCCTCACCGGCGGCGTTCGCCGCATCGCCGGCCCACTGCACGAGGGGCGCTGCTGGTCCACGCCTTCATCGACCCCTCATCCGTCGACGGGGGACTGCCGACGGGGCCCGATGTGCATGTGTTCGGTACGGAGGAGGACCCGTTCTTCGCCGGCGATGGGGACCTCGATGCCGTGCTCCGTCACCCCCCCCCCCTACGCCGCCTGCTCAGCAGCGGTCTCGGACTTGCGGGGCCGGCCGCGGCCGCGCTTGGCGGCGATGACGCGACCGTTGTCGAGGATCTCGCCGCCCCACACGCCCCAGGGTTCGGCGCGGCGCAGGGCGCCGTCCAGGCATTCCGTGCGCAGCGGGCAGTGGGCGCACAGCTGCTTCGCCTCGTTCAGCTCGGCGGGGGAGGCGGAGAAGAAGAGGTCGGCGGCATCACCCGCGCAGGGCAGGTCGCTCGGGATGGACGGTGAGCCGACGGGACCCGGCATCTGTCGGGTGGGGGCGGCGGTGGAGGACAGCAGGGCTGCAGAAGCGAACGTCATCGTGGTGCTTTCTGGACGCAGACGGAGAGGATCACAAAGGGTGCGGGGGCTCACTGCCGGACGCGGGCAAGCCCGTGGAGCGGACTGGCAGGGCGGTCACGCCCTGGATGTCAGGAGTCCACTCCCCCGATGCGCGGGCGCACGGGTGCCTGAGCGGTCAGCATGAGCTGTGTCCAGTTGTTGTTCATCAGGCACCTCCTTCGGTTCTCGCGCGAGCGATCCTCTCGCTCACGATGCGGTCAATCGTCGCGTCACAGCCTACAGCGCACCGCGCCGGAGGGCCAACGATTTTCTGACCTGGGATTTCACTGCTTCTCAGAGCCGAGGACACGGTTCACGATCGCCAGCACAGCCTCGCCGTACTGCTCCCGCTTCACCGGCCCCATGCCGGGGATCGCCAGCAGCTGCGCCTCGTCCCGCGGGGCGCGGTCCGCGATCGCCAGCAGCGTGTCATTGGTGAACACGGCGAACGCGGGTCGCTTCAGCTCCCGCGACACGTCCAGACGCCACTCGCGCAGAGCGTTGAACAGCTCAGCGGACTGCTCACCGCCGCAGTCGCGGTGCCGCCCGATCTTCTGCTCCGCCGCTGTTTCCAGCGCCCCCGAGCACTGCGAGCAGTGCAGGAAGATCGTGGCGCCGCGCCGGCCGGTGGAGCGGGACACAGCCGAGCGGTCCGTGCGGTCGCGGGACCGATCGAACGCGCCTTGGATGAACGGGGACGCCTTGCGGGAGGCGCGCGCCCCTTCGCTGCGAGCCGCGGACCAGGTGACGGTGAGGATGTCCCGGGCGCGGGTCAGCGCCACATAGAACAGGCGCCGCTCCTCCTCGATCGCCTCATCGGTCTTCGCCATCGAGATCGGGATCAGGCCGCGCGAGGCTCCCACGACGTACACCACCGGCCACTCCAGGCCCTTCGCGGTGTGGATGGAGGCAAGGGTGACGCCCTCCACCGTCGGCGCCGACTGCGCCTCCGCCCGCTCCTGGAGCTCCGCCACCACGTCCTGAATGGTGGAGCCCTCGCGCTCGCCGATGTTCTTCGCGACGTTCACGATGGCGTTCAGCGCATCCCAGCGCTCACGGATCGCACCGGTGCCCTCCGGCGGGGTGGTGGTCCATCCCTGCCCGGACAGCACATCCATCGCCACCTGCGCCGGGTCGTGACCGGGCGGGGCCGCCGCCACGGCGGCGCGCAGCGTCACCATCGCCGAGCGCACGTCCTGGCGTTCGAAGAACTTCTCCCCGCCCTTCACGAGGTAGGGAATGTTCTTCACGCCGAGCGCCTGCTCGAAGTTCTCCGACTGCGCGTTCGTGCGGAACAGGATCGCGATGTCGCTGGCGGGCGTGCCGGCGTTGATGAGCTGCCCGATGGAGTCGGCGACCCCGTCGGCCTCCTTCACATCGTCGTCGTAGCCGATGACGAGGGGCTGCGGGCCGGAGTCGCGCTGGGCGCGCAGGGTGAGGCGGGTGTCATCGCGGCGCGAAGCAGCGGCATCGAGCACCCCGTTGGCGGCCTTCACGATCTCGGGGGTGGAGCGGTAGTTGCGCTCCAGCTTCACCACGGACGCCCGGGGGAACTCCTTGGTGAACTCCGTCAGATAGGTCGACTGCGCGCCGGCGAAGGTGTAGATCGTCTGGGCGGCGTCGCCCACCACGCACACGTCCTGGGAGTGGCCGAGCCAGGCGCGCAGCAGTCGGTGCTGCAGCGCGGAGACGTCCTGGAACTCGTCCACCACGAAGTGGCGGTACTGGCCGCGCACCTCCCGCGCCATCTGCGGGTAGTCGTCCAGCAGGGACGCGGTCAGCAGCAGCACGTCATCGAAGTCGATGACGTTGTTGTCGCTCTTGACGTCCTCGTACCGGGCCATGATGCGGGCGATGGAGCGGGCATCGAACCCGGAGACCCCTTCGCGGCCGAGGCGTGCCGCCGCCACCGGGTACTGCTCCGGCAGGATCAGCGACACCTTCGCCCACTCCAGCTCACTGGTGATGTCCCGCAGCGCCGCGCGGTCCACCTTCATGTTCAGCTGGTGGCAGGCGCTGGCGACCATGCCGATCTTGTTCGGCACCAGTTCCGGCATGGGGCCGCCGATCGTGCGGGGCCAGAAGTACCGCAGCTGGCGCAGCGCCGCCGAGTGAAAGGTGCGGGCCTGCACCGCCGGGGTGCCGAGGTCCCGCAGCCGCGACCGCATCTCCGCCGCCGCCTTCGAGGTGAACGTCACCGCGAGCACATGGCGGGGGTTGTACTTGCCGGTGGCGACCGCGTATGCGATGCGGTGGGTGATGGCGCGGGTCTTGCCGGTGCCGGCACCGGCGAGGACGCAGAGCGGCCCGCCGATCGATTCGGCGACCTGCCGCTGCTCCGGGTCCAGCTGCTCGAGGATCTGCTCGGGCCTCACTCGCCGGCCTCCCAGAGGTCGATCAGAGCGCGGCCCAGGGAGCCGTGCTCGGGGATGCGGAGGGTCCCGTCGGCGAGGGCGGCGCGCATCTCCTCGCGGGTGAGGAAGCGCGCCTGCTCGATCTCCCCGTCCAGCAGGGCAATGTCCCCCTCGCCGAGGCCGGTGACGACCCGGGCGGTGAAGGCGATCATCAGCGACCGGGGGTACGGCCACGGCTGACTGAACCGGTACCGGACATCCGTCACCTCCAGTCCCACCTCTTCGTGCACTTCGCGGCGCACCGTGGTCTCGAGGTCCTCCCCCGGGTCCACGAACCCGGCGAGCACGCTGGAGGTGCCGGTCGTGGAGCGGTGGTTGCGGGCGATCAGAAGGCGGTCGTGCTCATCGGTGACGGCGACGATCATCGCCGGGTCGGTGCGGGGGAACATCAGGTGGTCCGCGTCGCAGCGCTTCATCCAGCCGTTCTTCGCCGGTCGCATCGTGCCGCCGCAGTCGGAGCAGAAGCGGACCGTGCGGTCCCACGTGCTCATCGCCACAGCCGTCAGTGCCAGGTTCGCCTCCCGCCGGTCCAGGTGGGGCCCCACCTGCCGCAGCGGGGCGTAGCGGGCGCCCGGCGGCAGGCCGACGGACTCCGGGGCGTCGGTGAGGTCGGCGGTGAGGGTGTCGAGCCCGTGATCGGTGCCCAGCAGGATGCCGCCGCGGACCCCGTCGGCCCCCAGATCGGCGGGGGTCAGCGGGTCGAGGGAGAGGCGGATCGAGCCGGGCTGCTCACCGGTGACGGCGACGCCGCTGCCGCGGACCCGGACTCGGTTGGCGGCGTCGGCGGCGGTGCCGACGGGTGCCAGCCGTGCATCCTCACCCGCCCGATAGGAGGATGTGAGGAAGCGTGTGGGAAAGTTCGCGGGATTCGGCATGCGTCCCACCCTAGCTGTCAGCTCTGAGCCCCTAGGGTGGTGCTGTGGAAAGAAATCCTTACGCTCTCGCTGCCCTCGCCTCCGCGGGCATCCCCGGGGTGATCCCGGTGCGCTGCCGCCGAACCGACAGCGCCCCGGACATCGACACCGCCGTGGTGCTCGACGACCAGGACCGCTTCTGGGTGGTCGCCGCCGGCACCGACCCCGCATCCGGTGCGCGGCTCGAGCAGGAGACCGTGGTGCTGGAGGCCCTCAGCGGCACCGAACTGGCGCCTCTGGTGCAGTCCCCGCAGGGGTTCGCCCGCCTGCCCGAAGGCGGCCGCGCCATGATCGCGCTCGCCCTCGACGGCGAGGCGCTCGACGTCGACCACCTCGCGAGCAACGAGCGGCTCATCGCCTCCCTCGGCACCGCCGTCGCCACCCTCCACAACACGCCCACGTACGCGATCGAAGCATCCGGCGCGGAGCAGTTCACCGTCACCGCGATCCGGGACCACCACCGGGCCGGGATCCGTCGGGCCCGTGAGCACCGCGAACTGCCGACCGCCGTGGTGCAGCGCTGGACCCGCCTGTTGGACGACGACTCCCTGTGGGACTTCACCCCGCGGTTCATCCACGGCTCCATGACGGAGGACAAGGTCCTCGCCGACTCCACCTCCGTCTCCGGCTTCCTCGACTTCTCGCAGGCGAGGGTCGCCGACCCCGCCTCGGACCTCGCGTGGATCCTGTCGGCACTGGATCCGCGAGCGTTCGACGAGTTCTTCACCGCCTACACCGCGAACCTCGACCGCCGCCCCGATGCGCGCCTGGTGGAGCGCACGCAGCTCGCCGGCGAGTTCGCCGTGCTCGACTGGATGCTGACCGGGCTGGACAGCGGCGACGACCAGATCGTCGACGACGGCCTCGCCATGCTGCAGGACATCGAAGAGGACCTCGCGCAGATGGCGCGGGAGGACGCTGAGCGCACCTACTCCGAGCTCGACGGCTCCCACGCCGCCGACTGACCGGCGATCATCGCCTCCAGGTCCCCCGGCCCAAGATGGTCGGTGACCTCCACCGTCTCCTCCGCCGCCACATAGTGGAACGCGGTGCGGATCCGCTCCAGCGGCAGGCCCGTCGCCTGATGCCAGGCGAGGCGGTAGATCGACAGCTGCACGGACTTCGCCCGCAGTTCGCGCCGCGAGGGGACGCGCCCCGTCTTCCAGTCCACGATCAGCACCCCCTCCCCGTCCGGGTTCGGGAACACGGCGTCGATGACGCCCGCGGCGAACGCGCTGCCCAGCACCGCTGAGACCGGCTGCTCCACCGCGATCGGGGTCATCGCCGCGAAGCGGGAGCGGTCGAACTTCTCCCGCAGCTCCGCGAGCGCGGCCGCGTCCGTGGCGGAGAGCGAGTCGTCATCGGCGTCGGTGAGGTCGTCGAGATCCACGAGGGCGGCGGCGCCGGCGGCGCGCTCCGCCCACGCATGGAACTGGGTGCCGAGCGACGCCTGCGGGGACGGGCGGCGCGGCAGCGGCCGCAGCAGGTCGAGGGTGCGCTGGTCGTCGCCGTCGGCGGAGGCGAGAGCGACGATGTCGGAGGCGCTGAGGCGCAGCGGCAGGTGGACGTCGCCGTACCGGGCGCGGTCCTCGTGGTCGGCGATGACGTGGTCCACGGCGAGGGACAGCTGATCCGTCGGCGCCTCGGCGGGCGGCTGGTCGTTCGTTTCGCGCAGCTGTTGGAGGCGAGTGAGCGCTGCCGTGACGGAGGCCTCGCGGGGGCTCGGCGGCTGCGGCCACGCCACCAGCGCCGGTGCGGACGCGAGGGGGTTCTCCTCCGGCAGGTCGGGGTCGGGCGCGGCATCGACCCCGTCCACGGTGAGCGTCTCGGTGAGGAACCGGGAGGCGGGCGCGGGAGCCTTGACGTCGGGCTTGTAGGCGGCGGAGGTGAGCAGCAGGGCGTGCTTGGCGCGGGTGAGCGCCACGTACATGAGGCGGCGCTCTTCGCGGAGGGACTCGGCGCCGGAGGCGAGGCGGAACTCCTCGATCGCGCCCTCCAGGTCCACCTGGGTGGCGGCCTCGCCCCAGGCGAGCTCCTCGAGCAGGTCGGCGTCGCCGCGCAGATCGTTGGGGATGCCGGCGTCCTTCAGTGCGCCGAGCCAGCCGGAGTCGCGCGGGGCGATCAGTCCGGTGGCGGGGTCCACGGCCTTCGCGCCGCGGGTGGTGAACGAGGGGAAGCCGCCGTCGGTGAGGCCGGCGATCGCGACCATGTCCCATTCCAGGCCCTTGGAGGCGTGCATGGTGGAGATGGTGACGGCGTCCTCGGGGATGACGGCGGCGTCGACGGGGGCGGCGAGTCCCGCCTCCTGGTCCTCGGAGACGTCGAGGAAGGCGAGGAAGCCGGCGAGGGTGGGGGCGGAGGCGGAGGTGGCGGCGGAGGCGTCGTACCCGGCGGCGTAGGCGCGGAACTGGCCGAGGTTCGCGAGGGCGGTGATGGGGTCTCGGTCCGGGTCGGCGAGGAGGGCGAGGTCGGTGCCGAGTTCGCGGATGGCGAGGGACACCTGGTCGGCGAGCGGGAGGCTGGAGTGGCGGCGCATGCGGCGCAGAACGTCCCGCAGGTCGCGCACGCGGCGCTGTGCGGTGCGGGAGAGCCGGCGGCCGGTCCGATCCTCCCAGTCGTACGGCGGGGGTGAGTCGATCGCGTCGATGAGGGTGAACGCGGTCGCGTCGTCGCCGGGCGCGGCGCGGCGGCTGGTGCGGCCGAGGCTGCGGCGCCATTCGATGAGGACCTGCAGGTCACGCGGGGCGAGCGCGAAGCGGGGCCCTTCGAGCAGGCGCAGGGCGGCGTCGGGCCGCTGAGCGGAGTCCGCGCACTCCAACAGGGCGCGCACATCCGCCACCTCGGGTTCGTGCAGCAGCCCTCCCCCGCCGACGACGTGGAACGGGATGCCGCGCCGCTGGAGGGCACGGCCGATCGCGGGGATGGCGCCGCGGCTGCGGACGAGGACGGCGGCGCTGGGCGGCACGGGGGCCGACGGGTCCTCGGCGGCCTCGGTCCGGGCCGCTCCGATCCAGTCGGCGATGCCGTCGGCCTCCTCCTCCACCGTGGCGAACCGCTGGGTGCGCACGGTGCCGGGACCCGCGATGGGGCTGGCGGCCAGGCGCGGCACCTGCACCGGGTCGCTGGCGCTGGTCAGGGGCGCGCTGACGGCGTTCGCGGCGTCGAGGATGAGGTGGTCGTTTCGCCAGGAGGTGGAGAGGCTGCGCTGGAGGACGGGGGCGTCCTCGCCGGCGAAGTCCTGGACGAAGGTGGTAAGGGAGGCGGCGGAGGCGCCGCGCCAGCCGTAGATCGCCTGGTTCGGGTCCCCCACCGCGGTGGTGGGGTGGCCGCCGCCGAACAGGGCGGCGAGCAGCCGCAGCTGCGCCACGGAGGTGTCCTGGAATTCGTCCAGCAGCACGGCGCGGTGCATGCGCCGCATCAGCTGCGGCACTTCGGGTGCGGTGTCGGCGATGCGGGCGGCGAGGGAGACCTGGTCGGAGAAGTCGATGGCGCCGCGTTCGCGTTTGATCTCCTCGAAGCGCCGCAGCAGCGGGATCAGTGCGAGGCGCTGGTCGATGCTGGACCACAGGTCGCGGACGGCGGCGGGGCTCGTGCGCCGCCGGCCTTCGTCCTGCAGCGGCAGGTTCTGCGTGGTGCGGATGATGTCGGTGAGGTAGCCGTCGAGGTCATCGGGGCCGGCGAGGTGGTCGGCGAGCGAACCGGACAGGGCCACCACGGCGGAGGCGATGGTCGCTGAGCTCTGCTCGAACGGGAGGCGGCTGGGCCAGGAGTCCACGATCTCGTACGCGATCTGCCACGCGGCCGCGGGCGTCAGCACGGTGAAGTCGGGGTCGATGCCGATGCGCAGGGCATGCTCGGTGACGAGGTCGAGGGAGAACCCGTTGTAGGTCTGCACCGTCGGCCGCTGCCCGATGAGGGAGTCGCGGGAGCGCTCGAGCGCGGGCGGCAGCTGCTCCCCCGCTGCCTGCAGGGCGCTGGTGAGGGCGGCGAGGCGCGCGCTGATGCGCTCCTCGAGTTCGAGTGCGGCTTTGCGGGTGAAGGTGAGGCCGAGGATGTGCCGCGGCTCCATCAGGCCGTTGGCGATGAGGAACAGGACGCGGCCGGACATCGTTTCGGTCTTGCCGCTGCCGGCGCCGGCGACCACCAGCAGGGGCTGCAGGGGCGCCTGGATCACGTCGGCCTGTTCGGCAGTGGGCGGGTGCTGGCCGAGCAGCTGGTTGAGGCGTTCGGCGGTGAAGCGGATGTCGGTGGTCATCGCAGCTGCTGCCCGTCGTCCTGGAGGGGGCAGGAGGAGCGCACGGCGCACAGTCGGCAGTGGTCGTTGCGGTGCAGCATCCGGGGCAGGGTCCGCACCGCTGCGTCGATGTCGGCGACGAGCGTGCGGAACCAGTCGGGGTCGCCGTGGTCGCGCAGCGGCGCCTGGTGGCGGATGGCGGCGGACTTCGTGGCGGTGCCGATGTGCACGAGGCTGGCGCCGGCGACGGGCACAGAGCCGGGCTGGTCGGCGAGGGCTGTCTGGTAGGCGGCGAGCTGCAGGTCCTGCATGGCGGCGTCCGCGGACTTCGCGGCGGTGCCGGTCTTGTAGTCCACCACGCGCAGCTGCCCGTCCTCCCGTTCGATCCGGTCGATCGTGCCGACGAGGTCCACCCGACCGAGGGCGATGTCGAACCGCTGCTCCAGGGCGTCCACGTCGGGGTGGGCGAGCTGGTACTGGCCGAGCTTGTCGGCCATCGTGACGGCCCGCTCGTAGTCGGCGTGCTCGCGCCACGGGGCGTCGGCCGCTGGGCTCGGCAGGTGGTCGGGGAGGCGGCGGACGAGCTCGTCGGGCCCGGCGGTGGGGTGGGCTTCGGCGAGGGCGTGCAGGGCTGTTCCGATGAGCTGGGCGGGGCCGGCGGTGCCGGGGTCGGCGGCGGCTTCGAGGAGGTGGGCGCGGATGCAGGCGGCGGCGGTCTCCAGGGCCGACGGGGACAGGCGCAGCCGGTCGTCGTCGTCGATGACGGGCCGACGGGTGCTGGGGGCCTGGTGGTACCAGGTGTGCGGGTCGGCGCCGGGGATTCCAGCGGTGATGAGGCGTTCCAGCTGGCGCAGCCGCAGGTCGCGCTCATCATCATCGTCGGCGGTGGCGATGCGGCGCTGCAGGGAGGCGATGAGGCGGCGCGGGTCCGGGTACGGGCCGGGGTCCTCTCCGGTGAGGATCGGTTGGGTCCAGGCAGCGCCGCCGTGCTGGGCTGTGACCTCCTGGGCGAGGCGCAGCAGCACCGACGGGGCGGAGGAGTCCGAGTCGACCGCGGTGAGCAGGAGCCTGCGACGGGCGCGGCTGGCGGCGGAGACCATCATCCGCAGTTCGTCCATCAGCACGCTCTCCCGCTGGATGGAGCGGATCAGGTCGAGGTCGGCGTGCTCGAGGTCGGGCCGGTCGGCGATGAGGGCGAGGTCGGCGGCGCCGAGGACGGAGGAGCGGATGCGGACGTTCGGCCAGGCACCCTCCTGCAGCCCGGCGATGATGACGGTGTCGGCGCTGTGGTCGGCGGCGCCGGCGGGGGTGGTGATGTGCAGGCGGCCCGGGAGGGCGCTGCGGGCGGACAGGGAGTCCTCGGGGACCTCCTGGTCGTCGATGTGTGCGAGGAACACGGCGATGTCGGCATCGGCCTGCCGCTCCTGATAGCGGTCCCCCGCGGTGAACAGGGCGGTCATCGCGTCGAGTCGGCGGTTCATCACCGCGGCGCGCATCCGCGCTCCTTCGTCGCCGTCCTCGAGGGCTGCGCGCTGCCAGACACCGGCGCGGCCGGATGCCTGCCAGGCGGCCCAGAGCACGTCGAGGATGCGCCGGGAGTCGAGGTCGCGGACGGCGTCGATCATGGTGCGCACCCGCAGCAGCGGCGCGAGGGCGCCCCGCGCCCAGGCTCGGCGCCGCTTCGGCTGGGCGGCGAGCACCTCGTCCCGCACAGCGAGGCCGGGTTCGGTGAGGGAGCGGACCAGCAGCTGGTCGGAGTGCGCGTCCTCGGTGTCGGCGGCGGCGAGCAGGAGGCGCCGGAGGGTGGTGAGCTGGAGGTCGTCGGCGTCGCCGAACGCGCCGCGCAGCAGGGCGGCCGCGGCGTCGGGGGTGAGGGCCGACGGGTTCAGGGCCGTCCGGATGACCGCGCTGAGGGACTGCACGGCGTGCTCGTCCCTCAGGGCGGTGGCGCGTCGGTCGGTGCGGACCGGGACGCCGTGACGGATGAGGGACGCGGCGAGGTCGTCGGCGGCGCCGCCGGATCGGCAGATCAGGAGCATGTCGTCGAGGCTGACGCCGTCCTCGCCGCGCAGAGCGCGGATGACGGTGGCGATGCGGCGGGCCTCGTCATCGGCGTCGGGGGCGGTGACGGCGGCGACGGCGCACGGCGGCAGCGGCTCGGTGGGCTCATCGGGTTCCGGGGCGGGGAG
>NZ_JAKRNG010000039.1:0-13791 GCF_022347125.1 Helcobacillus sp. ACRRO | reverse complement strand
CCATGCTAGTCGGCGGGTCCCGTCGGCCCCCCAGCCCGGCAGGGCGCATGCGGAACTCCCCGGTGCCGACGGGTCCCGCCGACTAGCATGGGAAGCGCCCTCGCGGCCGCCCGCACCCGGGCGAGGACCGCGCACACCCAACCACCCTGCTCACACGCAAGGAGACCAGGTGCTCTTCATCAACTCCGCTCGCCCCGGTGACCTCGACGACCTCATGCAGTACGGCCTGTTCAACGGCGTCACCACGAACCCGCAGGCACTGCGCGCGGCCGGACTGTCCCAGCGCGACATCCCCGCCCTCTACGACCACGCGAACCGCCTCGGCGCGCAGACGTTCTTCGCGCAGGCAGTGGGCGGCACGCACGGCGAGCTGCGCTCCAGCGCTGAGGAGATCCTGGAGCTCGGCCTGAACGCGAGTGTGAAGATCCCCGCCACGCCCGACGGGCTCCGGGTCGTCAACGACCTCCAGGGCGCCGGTGAGCGCATCCTTCTCACGGCCGTATACCACCCGGCGCAGGGCGTGCTGGCGCATGAGCTCGGGCTCGGCTGGATCGCGCCGTACGTCGGCAAGCTGAACGACCTCGGCGTGGACGGTGTCGCCGCCGCGATCGAACTGCACCGCATCCTGACGGCGCGCGAATCGGAGACGAAGGTTCTGGCGGCGTCGATCCGCAGCCTGGACCAGATGTCGGCGCTGTTCGCGGCGGGGATCCCGGCGGCCACGCTGGGGCCGGAGTTCGCGCACCAGCTGCTCGCCAACGAGCATTCGATCGCGACCTCGCATCAGCACCTCGAGGACGCCTGGGCGCACGACGCGCTCGGCTGAGCCACGGCGCCGAACCGCTCCGCCCCCACGAACAACGAAGCGGCCCGCCTGACTCAGCGTCAGACGGGCCGCTTCTCAGCGCTCAGGGTGCAGCGCTCTGTTCTCAGCACTCACGGCCGCGCCCCGCGCGGGGCCCGATCCGTGGCGCTGCAACCGGTCACACCGCGGTGGAGTCCTTCACTGCGGCGCGCTCGGTGGTGGCGGTCTCCATGTGGCGGAAGCCGGCGAGGGCTTCGCGACCCGGAGCCTTGGTCAGCAGGGACACGACGACCGCAACGATGAGGCACAGCAGGAAGCCGGGCACGATCTCGTACAGCGGCTCCGGCAGTGCGCCCCAGAGGTTGGCGATGCCGTTGGTGGTCTGCTCCGCGTCGATGGCCTGGCTGCTCTTGCCCCACACGAAGGACACCACGGCGCCGGTCACCATGCCGGCGAGGGCACCGATGTTGGTCAGTCGCTTCCAGTAGAGGGAGAGCAGCACGATCGGGCCGAAGGCGGCACCGAAGCCGGCCCAGGCGAACGCCACGAGGCCGAGGATGGTGGACTCGGGGTCGCGGGCGATGTAGGCGCCGATGATGGCGATCACGAGCACGCCGATGCGGCCGAGCCACAGCTTCGCGTTCGCCGACAGCTTCACGCCGGTGCCCACGAGGTCCTCCACCAGGGCGGAGGAGGTGACCACGAGCTGCGAGGAGATGGTGGACATGATGGCTGCCAGGACGGCGGCGAGGACGATGCCGGCCAGCAGCGGGTGCATCATGATCTGGGCGAGGTCCAGTACCACGTTCTCCGGGTCGGAGAGGCTCATGTCCGGGTTCTGCTGGAAGTAGGCGATGCCGGCCATCGCGGTGGCGATGACGCCGAGCACACACAGGACCATCCAGCCGACACCGATGACGGTGCCCATGCGGGCGTCCTTGGAGGAGCGCAGCGCCATGAAGCGGATGATGATGTGCGGCTGGCCGAAGTAGCCGAGGCCCCACGCCGCGGAGGAGATGACGCCGATGACGGTGGCGCCGGTGACGAGGGAGCCGAAGTCCGGGTTCACCTGACCGACCGATTCGAACATCGCGCCGGGGCCGCCGACTGCGCCGATGGCGAGGGTCGGCACGATGAGGAGGGCGGCGAGCATGATCAGGCCCTGCACCATGTCAGTGTAGGTGGCGCCGAGGAAGCCGCCGAACATCGTGTACAGCAGGGTGATGCCGGCAACGAGGAGCATGCCGATCCAGTATTCGCCGCCGAAGGCGGAGACGAAGAACTTGCCGCCGGCTGCCATGCCGGAGGACACGTAGAAGGTGAAGAACACCAGGATGACGAGGCCGGAGGCGACGCGCAGGAGACGGGTCGTGTCGCCGAGGCGGTTGTCGAAGTAGCTGGGGATGGTGATGGAATCGCCGGCGACTTCGGTGAAGCGCCGCAGACGTGGGGCCACGAAGATCCAGTTGAGGGCGGCACCGGTGGTCAGACCGATCGCCATCCACCCTTCGACGAGGCCCGACATGTACAGCGCACCGGGCAGACCCATCATCAGCCAGCCGGACATGTCGGAGGCGCCGGCGGAGAGCGCGGCGGTGAAGGGGCTGAGGCTGCGGCCGCCGAGCATGTAGTCGTCGCCGCTTCGGGTCTTCCTGAAGGCGTAGAACCCGATGCCGATCATCGCGAGGAAGTACAATCCCACCGCGATGAGTTTGAACGTGAGGTCAGACACGAAGTCTCCTCTCGATTGGGGAGCGGGCCGTCTCGGCCCTCGTGAACGCATGTGACCCTATCGTGAAGACCGCCGCGCTTGTGCCGTGGGCCATTCGTGGGGAGCTTCGTCCCGTCCATGTGTCTCACATGCCGGAAGTCCGCAGGTCAGGGGCGGTGCGAGGGCGGGCATGACTCCGGGCACAGTGGACCGGGCTGCGTGGGTGATGGACCGCGGCGACGGGCCGACGGGTGCCGGCCCGCCGCCGGGCTCAGGGTCAGTGGGCGGGTCCCGTCGGCCCGTGGTGGCCGGCGCGGTCGGCGCGCTTCTGCTCGTCGGCGGCCTGGAACCACGCGTTCGAGCGCGGCAGGAACAGCAGGGCCAGCAGCACGAGCGTCAGCAGGGTGGTGAAGACCCCGGTGCCGGTCGCCGCCCCGGCCACGATCGGGTCGCTCTCCGTCAAGGAGGGGGTGGCGTCCATGATGATGCTGAACAGGGTGGTGGCGAGAAGCAGCCAGCGCGCCCAGTTCTGCTGTTCGCGGATCTTCAGCAGGGCGATCACGGAGACCGCGCTGAGCAGAAGGGACAGCGCGATGATCACAATGCCGACCAGCAGGAAGCCGATGCCGGCAGGGCCAGCGGCACCGATCGCCGGGAGGCCGAGGAGGAGAGCCGGCACGCCGATCAGCATGACCAGCGCGGCAATGACGAGCCCGATGATCAGCAGGATCAGGTTGGTGACGTAGCTGATCGCGGCCTCCGTCGGCATGTGGCGGACGGCGAAGAGCTTCCCGAACCAGCCCGGCTCGGGGAGGAATTCGCGCAGGCTGCGCGGCAGGACGGGGAAGGTGAGGCGGTAGCCGGAGAAGTCGAACGCGGACGACGGCTGGTCGGCAGGCTGCTGGTTCGGCTGGGTGGGCGGCGGCTGGGCGGTCATGAGGAGCTCCTTCAGTGAGGTGGGGATCGAGAAGAAGCTGGTCGCCCCTCGATTATGGCCCCATCTGAGGCTTCCACAGGAGAACAGACGAGAGCTCCCTCATGAACACCACACTGAGTGAACGTGCCAGCGCCGAGGACGATGCGCTGTGCACGCACACGTTCCTCGGCGCTGGATTCACTCAGTGTTGAACAGCTCAGGCGGCGACTGCTCGCTTCTTGCTGATGAGGTCAAAGGCGACTGCCCCGAGGAGGACGAAGCCCTTGATCGCCTGCTGCCAAGCGGGGTCAACCGCCAGGATCGAAAGGCCAATGTTCAGCACGCCCATAATGAGAGCGCCGATCATCGCGCCGGAGATCTTGCCTACGCCTCCGCTCACGGCGGCTCCGCCGATGAAGCAGGCTGCGATGGCGTCGAGCTCGTAGCTCATGCCTGCACCCGCCACGGCAGCACCGGCGCGGGACGTCACCACAACACCGGCGACGGCCGCGAGTGCACCCGCGAGGAGGAACACATTGAACGTCGTCAGTTTCGCGTTCACACCCGACAGCTCAGCCGCGCGATAGTTGCCACCGATGGCGTAGATGTTCCTACCGAACGGGGTGTTGCGCAGAAGCCAGGAGAACACCAGCATCAGGACACCAACAACGCCGAGGACGATGGGGAATCCCCCAGTGGAGTTGGCGAGGAGGAAGGTGAAGAAACCGATGATCAGGCTGGCGAACACGATTCGGCCCCAGAACAGCCCGGTCGGTTCAGCATCGAGGCCATGCGAAGCGCGAGCCCGTCGGCTGCGCAGGGCGGACACCACGAGGCTGACGATCGCGAGGGTGCCCAACAGCAAGGTGACGCCCTCCAGATAACCGATGGCAGGGGTGTTGGTGAAACCAAGAATGTTGGGCACCGAACCATTGCCGATCTGAATGAACCCCTGGTCGAACCCAGAGATTGTCTGCCCCACGAGCAGCTGTGCGAAACCGCGGAAGATCAGCATGCCTGCGAGCGTCACGATGAACGCCGGGATTCCGACATAGGCGACCCAGAAGCCCTGCCAGGCTCCCACGAGGAGGCCGACACCGATGCACAGCACGATGGCGAGAACCCAGTTCACACCCCATGACGCGGTGAGGACACCGAAGATGCCCCCGACCATCGCCACCGTTGACCCGACAGACAGGTCGATGTGGCCAGCGATGATCACCAGCATCATTCCGATCGCCAAGATCATCACGTACGCGTTCTGCTGGATCAGCGAGGCGATGTTGTCGGGGACGAGGAGCCGCCCGCCGGTCAGGATCTGGAACAGTACGATGATGCCGAGAAGCGCGAGCAGCAGACCGGAGTCACGGAGGTTGAAGGTCCGGTACCAGGGCTTCTTCTTGATCAGAGTGTCTGCGCTCATGCTGCAGCACCTGCTTTCTCTGTGGTCATGAGGCGCATGAGCGCCTGCTGGCTGAAGTCGGGACGGGAGAGCTCACCGGTGATGCTCCCCTGGTTCAATGCGTAGATGCGGTCGCATATGCCGAGGAGCTCAGGCATCTCGGAGGAGATGACGATGACGCCCTTGCCGGAATCAGCAAGCCGGTTGATCAACTGGTAGATCTCGAATTTGGCGCCGACATCGATGCCTCGAGTCGGCTCATCAAGGATCAGGACGTCCGGGTCCGTGAACAACCATTTGGCGAGGCTGACCTTCTGCTGATTGCCACCCGACAGGTTGGCCACTGCCTCGTCGATGCTCGACGTCTTGATGTGGACGTCGCGTCGGTAATCCTGCGCGACGATGGTTTCGCGGTGTTCGTCCACCACTCCGCTCCTCGTCAGTTTCGGCAGCGCGGCACTGGAGATGTTCGTTTTGATCGACTGGATCAGGTTCAGTCCGAGTTCCTTCCGGTCCTCGGATACGTAGGCGAGACCGGCATTGATCGCCCGGCGCACCGTCGATGTGTCGATCTCCTGCCCACCCTTGAATACGCGGCCACTCTGGAAGCGGCCATAGGACCTGCCGAACACGCTCATGGCAAATTCAGTGCGGCCGGCTCCCATGAGCCCCGCGATGCCCACAATTTCGCCGGCTCGTACGCGTATGGAGACGTCGTCGCTCACGAGCCGGTCCGGAATGACGGGGTGCTTGACGGTCCAGTGGTCGACCCTCAGCAGCTCGTTGCCGATAGAGGGGGTGTGGTCGGGATACCTGTTGTCGAGGCTCCGGCCGACCATTCCGCGAATAATGCGTTCTTCGTCCACCGGCGCACCTCCCTCGACATGGAACGTCTCCACCGTGAGGCCGTCACGAATGATCGTCACCGAATCGGATATTGCAGCAACCTCATTCAGCTTATGAGAGATGATCACGCAGGCCACACCCTCAGCACGCAGCTGACGCACCAACTCGAGAAGCTGTTCTGAATCGTCATCGTTCAACGCGGCGGTCGGCTCGTCGAGGATCAGGATCCTGACGCGCTTCGACAGCGCTCGGGCAATTTCGACCAATTGCTGCTTGCCGACGCCCAATTGGCCGACGGGCGTGTCGATGCTCTCCCGCAACCCGACCTTAGCGAGCAGGCGCGTGGCTTCAGCCCGCATCGGCTTCCAGTCGATCCCGAGACCCTTACGGACCGGGCGACCCAGATAGATGTTTTCGAGGATCGACAGGTTGGGGGCGAGGGCGAGCTCCTGGTGGATGATCGCGATGCCATCCGCTTCGGAGTCACGGATGGACTTGAACTGCGCAACCGAACCGTCGAGCACGATCTCGCCTTCGTAGGTGCCCGCCGGGTAGACGCCGGAGAGCACCTTCATCAAGGTGGACTTGCCCGCGCCGTTCTCGCCGCACAGAGCATGGACAGTGCCGCGGGCGATTTCCAGGTCGACCTTGTCGAGGGCTACGACTGGTCCGAACGTTTTTCTGATGCCCTTCATCTGGAGAATGATGGGCTTGGGGTTGTGTGAGTTCATGCCGTCACGCCCCCAGTTCCTCTGCGGTGTAGAAGCCGGTGTCGACGAGGTCCTTCTTCACCGTGTCCTTCGTAACCACCTTGGGGGTCAGCAGGAAGGTGGGAACCTTCTTCTTGCCGTTGTCGTACTCCTTGCCCTTGGAGATCTCGACGGTTTCGGCCTTGATGATCTGATCGACCATGGTGAAGGCGCGTTCGCCGAGCTCACGCGTATCCTTGAAGACGGTCATGGCCTGCTTGTCCTTCAGCATGTTCATGACGTTGGCCTTGTCACCGTCCTGCCCGGTGACGACCGGCCAGTTCTGACCAGGGCGGAAACCTCGTGCCTCCAGGGCTTGTTCGATGCCAAGAGCGAGTGAGTCGTTCGGGGACAGGACCGCATCCAGCTTCTTGCCGTCCGCATAGAACGAGTTCAAACGCGTCTGCATTTCGGACTGTGCCTTTGCGCTGTCCCAGCCGAGGATGCCTATCTGCTTCCATCCGTCCTCGTTCTTCGGCACCTTGCCACTGGGCGAGGCGAAGGCCCCGGATTCGAAGTGCTCCGCCAGGATGTCCCACGCTCCGCCGAAGAACTGTGCAGCGTTCGGGTCGTCGGGGGACCCTCCGAACAATTCGACGTTCTTCGGGCTGGACGGGTTCGGCTTGAGCTGGTCAACGAGGAACTTGCCCTGGAAGGTCCCGACGGTTCGGTTGTCAAAGCTGACGTAGTAGTCGATCCCGTCAGTGCCCTCGATGAGCCGGTCATACGACAGGACAGGAATGTTCTTCGCCTTCGCCGCTTCGATAGCGGGGGCGAGCATTGTGCCGTCGATTGGGGCGATGACGAGTACGTCCACCCCGTCGTTGACCATGTTCTGGATCTGGCTGAACTGCATGTCCGGTTTGTTGTCGGCGTACTGCAGAGAGGTCCTGTAGCCGGCGTCTGTGAGCAGTTTGTTGAGGTTGGAGCCGTCGCGGTTCCATCGTTCGAGCGACTTCGTCGGCATTGAGATTCCGACGACGGCGTTCTTGGGGTCGATGGCGGTGGTGCTCGCCGGGCGTGCGGCCACGCAGCCGCTCAGCGCGAGCGCGGTGAGCAGGGGCAACGTGAGTGCTCCACGACGTGTGAACTGATTCGACATTGAATTCTCCTCACCGCGGGTGCGGGTTCGTCTGGGAGTTGGGGTGTGCCGCACCGGCGGGTCGTCGCTGACACGATGGTGCGGTTTGTGAAGAGGAGTCAGCCGCGGTAGTCGCGGTACTGCTCCAGGACGTGGGGCGTGTGGTCAGCTTCCAGGACCGTTGTGGTGCCCACGTTCCAGGCCGGCGGTTCTTGCGATCCCGAAAGAGCCCAAGCGGCCTGTCGTGCCGCGCCGAGAGCTACATACTCACGCTCGACCGGCAACTCAATGGGCTTGCCGAGAACGGCTGGTGCGAGCGCCCTGACGGCTGGCGACTTCGAGCCTCCGCCGATCAGAAGGATCCGGTTTGCCTGAGAACCCGAGGCATCTTCGACGAACCCGACTGCGTCGGCAAGTGAGCAGACAAGACCTTCGATAATGGCGCGAGCCATGTCATTCCGGGTCGTGCTGCGAGTGAGTCCGTGGAAGCTGCCAGTGGCATCCGGGCGGTTCGGAGTCCGTTCTCCATCGAGATAGGGTATGAACACCGCTCCGTTGGCACCTGGGGCTGATTCCATAGCCATCTCGCTCAGTTCGTCGTATCCAACAGCCAGGATGGAGCAGCCGAAATCGAGTATCCGTGACGCGTTGAGCGTGCATGCGAGTGGCAACCATCGACCGGTGGCGTCGGCGAATCCATTGACGGCCCCCGAAGGGTCGAGGGGGACTTTGTTCGACACCATCGCGGCCACGCCGGACGTGCCCACCGAGAGGGATACATCCCCCTCGGTCAAGCCGAGTCCTAGCGCGGCGGCCATGTTGTCACCCGTTCCCGGTGCGATGACCCCTCCCTCGCGAGTTTCCCCCATTGCGGCGAATGGGGTGGTCGCAATGGCTGGCACAGCGAAGTCGTGCCCCAGTGCGTGTCGCTGCAACTCGTCATCCCAGCCGTTGTGCCTGGGCGAGAAGTACCCCGTTCCCGACGCGTCACCGCGATCCGTGAACCAACCGCCAGCGGCGTCGAGGTGATGATTCAGCCAGTCGTGCGGGAGAACCACACGGTGTGTGCGGGCTGCATTTTCCGGTTCGGTGTCCTTCATCCACCGGAGCTTGGCGCTGGTAATGGAGGCGACATGGACCGATCCAGTGCGTTCTGCGGCTGCCGCGGGCCCTCCCAGTTCCTCCACGAGGTCCTGGGCCGTCCGGGCACTGCGGGTGTCGTTCCAGAGAAGGGCATTGCGCACAGGCGTCCCGGTGTCATCGAGCGCCACCATTCCGTGCTGTTGGCCGCCGACGGCGACTGCTTGAGCACGGCTGAGCAGAGGCCCTGCCGCGTCATCCAGCGCCGTGAGCCATTCTCGCGGGTCCACTTCGGTCGCATCCGGGTGTCCTGCTCGACGCTCCTCGACGATCTCGCCTGAATCTGCATCGACAAGGAGTGCTTTCGTCGACTGTGTGGATGAGTCGATCCCCAGAACGAGCGACATGTCAGGCTCCGAAGCCGAGGAGGTGACGCACTGCCAGCTGGTGGAGCTGCACGAAGCCGTAGTCCCGCTCCCCTGCCTTGTCAGCGTTGAAGTCCTCGTAGGCGCTCTTGTCGTTCAGAAGGTCCTGGATGGTCTCTCCCTCGGCCATAGTGGGCTCGGCAAGCTCTGCGATTCCGGAGTGCTTCATGGCTTCCTGCACCTCCGGGTCCTGGCGGAATGCGAGGGCGCGCTCCTTGAGCATGAGGTACATGTCCATGTTGGCTGCGGCCGACTTATATTGCCCCTCGGTGTATTCGGTGCGCGATGGCTTGAAGTCGAAGTGACGAGCACCCTGGTACGCGCCGGGCTTGCCCGGAAGGCCGTTCTCAAGAAGGTCCACGGTGAAGAACGCGCTGATGAGGTCTCCGTGCCCGAACACGAGGTCCTGGTCGTACATGGGACCGTGCTGGCCGTTGAGATCGATGTGGAAGAGCTTGTCTGCCCACATGGCCTGCGCGAGGCCGTGGGTGTAGTTGAGGCCTGCCATCTGTTCATGGCCGGTCTCCGGGTTCACTCCGACGATGTCGCCGTTGTCGAGCTTCTCGATGAAGGCCAGGGCGTGGCCGATGGTGGGCAGGAAGATGTCGCCGCGCGGTTCGTTGGGCTTCGGCTCAAGGCCGATCCGCAGGTCGTAGCCCTTTTCCTTGATGTAGGCAGCCACGGTATCGATGCCCTCTGCATAGCGGTCGAGCGCAGCACCGAGGTCCTTGGACGAGTCGTACTCGGATCCTTCACGGCCGCCCCACATGACAAAGGTCTGCGCCCCGAGCTCGGCGGCCAGGTCGACGTTCTTGAGGACCTTACGGAGGCCGAAGCGACGCACTCCGCGGTCGTTCGAGGTGAAGGCACCGTCCTTGAACACCGGATGGGCGAAGGTGTCGGTGGTGACCATCTCGACGGTCATGCCGGTTTTCTCTGAGACCTGCTTGATCTCGTCGATGACTGCTCGGCGCTCCTGGTCGGTCGCGTCGAAGGCGAAGACATCGTTGTCATGAAACGTGAAGCCCCAGGCGCCCAAATCGGCGAGGCGGAAGATGTGATCAGCCAGCGGGAGTGCAGGACGGCTGGCGCGACCGAACTGGTCCTGCGCCTGCCAACCCGTGGTCCACAGACCGAAGCAGAACTTGTCGTCAGCTGTTGGGGTCAGGTTCGACATGATGGTGGCCTTTCGTCGTCGGATTGCCATAAGTAAGTTTCCTTTACTAACTTATATGTGTCAAGGGCTACAGTGGAAGCCAAAAGTCCCGCCCTTCCCGCCGCCTTACGACCGGTAGCCAGGGGTTCGGATCACCCACCACCTATGGAGCAGGACCATGCAGCCCACCGATGTACGCAGCCATAACCTTGCACGTGTGCTGCGACGGATCGCGTTCGCTGAAGACCCCATCTCCCGGGCGGATCTTGCTCACTCCACGGGTCTGACGAAGCCGACTGTGTCCAAGTTGGTCGACCAGCTCTCGGCAGGCGGACTCCTGATCGAGGGGGAGCCGATCCGGCTCGGGGGGTCGGGCCGGCCGATGATTCCCATCAGCGCCGCGGGTGACGGTGCTGTCGGGATCGGCATTGAGATCAGCGCCGACCACGTGGCTGTGCTTGTGCGGCGACTCGATGGCAGCACCGCCGCCAAGGAAATAGAGGCGGGCACCTTCGAGGACGCCCCTGAAGCGGCGGCACGTGCAGCGGCACGCCTACTCGCCCCACATGTCGAAACATTGGCGTCGCAGACGAAGATCCCAGGAATTTCTGCCGCGATCCCGGGCAGAATCTCTCACGACCGCTCCGTCGTTGCGTCGGCACCGAACCTCGGGTGGGAAGGCATCCCCTTCGCTGACATGCTTCAGCGTGAGCTGGGACAGAGGGTCAAGCGGCGATCCGGCTATCCCAGGCCTCGGCTCGGGAATGATGCACGCCTGGTTGCACGAACGGAAATGCTGACTCGGCGAGGCGAAAGTTTCATTGTGGTTCACGGGGAGACCGGAATCGGCGGCACGGTTGTGATCAACGGGCAGATCCTTCACGGTGACCAGGGGTGGGCTGGTGAAATCGGTCACGTCGTGGTGGACCCGAACGGCCCTCAGTGCCGGTGCGGACGCTCTGGTTGTCTGGAGTCCTACGCATCCGCGTGGGCGATCCGGCGCAAAACGGGGTTGTCCGAAGACATCCCAATCAATGAACTCCCGTCGAAGCTCGCCCCCGAGGCGCTCGATGAGATGGCCTATTGGCTGGGCATCGGCCTGTCGAGCACGATCACTCTGCTCGATATCCCTACCGTGGTGCTGGCCGGATACTTCGGTCGCATGTTCCCGCAGATCCAACAGTCGGTTGGCGAGACGATCAATGCTCACTCGTTGGCAGCTGAAGATCGCCCGGTCACGATCGCCGAGGCGGCGATCAGCGATAACGGCCCTCTGCTCGGCGCCGCGATCTACTCGCTCCAGCCTCTTCTCGACAACCCGCTCCCCTATCTGCGCACTGATTCGGGGCCGGCCGCCGCGTGAGGCTCAGCTCGCGGTCCCCTCGAGGTCGATGCGCTGCGCACCGGTGTAGACGTTGAAGCGGCCGTTGTCCTCGTCGCGGCCGGCGCGGACGAACCCGGCGAGGGTCATGCCGAACCGTTCGGCCGTGTCGATCGCGAGGGAGGACGGTGCGGACACGCACGCCACGAACGAGATCCCGGCCATCGCGGCCTTCTGCACGATCTCGAACGACGCCCGAGAGGACACCAGCAGCACCCGGTTGCGGATCGGCATCTGCGAGTTCAGCAGGGACCAGCCGATGACCTTGTCGACCGCGTTGTGGCGCCCCACGTCCTCGCGGAGGACTTCGGCGGTGCCGTCGGGGGTGATGAGTGCGGCGGCGTGGACACCGCCGGTGCGCTGGAAGACCTTCTGCCCGTCGGAGAGCTGCGCCTGGGCGCGCAGCAGGTCCGCGGGCTTCACGGTGAAGTCGTCGGTGATGGAGTAGCGGGTCCTGTGGACCACGTCGTCGATGCTGGTGGAGCCGCAGACGCCGCAGGCGCTGGAGGTGATGAAGGTCTTCTGCACCACGGGGAGGATGGTGCGCCCGTCGGCCCCCATCGGGGAGCCCGCTCCCCCACCGGCCGCAGTGGTGTCAGCATGGCCGACGGGGCCGTGCCCACCCCGGGTCATCACGCCCGGTGCGGTGGTGAAGTCCATGACGTTGTACGTGTTGCGGGCGAAGCCGGATTCGTCCTCAACCACGGCGCCGTCGCAGTAGCGGGCTTCGAGGATGTCCTCGCGGTGCTGGATGTAGCCCTCGGCGTGGAGGAAGCCGTGGATGAGTTCGACATCGTGCCCGGGGGTGCGCATGGTCAGGGACAGCTTCTGGCCGTTGAGGCGGATGTCCAGGGGCTCTTCCACCGCAACGGTGTCCGGCTTCTCCGAGTGGTAGAGCTGGCCGTCCCGCAGCCGCACCGTCATCATGCGGCGGTTCGATGTCACGCGTCCCATGCTCACCAGGGTAGCCGCGCCGGCGCCGCTCAGGGCCCGGTCGGGCCGGGATTCTGCGGAGGGCTGAGAGTCAGTCGCGGTCCACGCGGATCCGCTCCGTTGGCATCGAATCCTCGTTCGCGCCCGACGGCGACACCTGGTGGTGGGTGCGGAACGTCGCCTCCGCCCGGTGCACCGCCCGCGTCTCGTGCCGCGGCACGAGGCCGTCGAGGAACGCGAACTTCTCGGCGACATAGGCCGCTTCCAGGTCCCCGTCGGCGGAGGATTCGGCGAGGGTGCGCCACCAGTCGGTGAGGTCCGCCCAGCCGGGTGCCGCGAGCGCCCCACCGTGCCGCTGGACCGCGATTCCGGAGCAGAGGGACGCGAAGCGGAGGCGCTGCATGAGCGGCCAGCCGGCGAGGTCGCCGAGGACGCTCGCGGCGGCGAACACGTCGCCGGCGCCCGTCGGGTCCACCGCGGGGACGGACAGGGCGGGGCAGTAGGCCTCCTCCCCGGTGTGGCCGTCGATGGCGTAGACGCCGCGGGCGCCGTCGGTGACGATGGCGAGCCCCACCTTCTCGGACAGTGCCCGCGCCGCGGCCGACGGGGACTCGGTCCGGGTGTACGCCATCGCCTCCACGGAGTTCGGGGTGAACGCGTAGCAGTGCTCCAGGGGGTCGAGGTCCTTCACGTCCCATGCGCCGGTGGAGTCGAAGCCGATGTCCGCCCACACTTTGGTGCCGCGCGCGGCGAGCTGCTCCCACCAGTGGTGCTCCCCGGCGAGGTCCACGAGGGCGGCTTTGGCGGGTGGGGCGGCGAGGATCTGGGTGTCGAGCGATTCGGGCAGGTGGTGGCCGTGGGTGACCATGGCGCGGTCGTCATCGGTGGAGATGGCGACGGTGATGGGGCTGTGGAAGTCCGCGAACCGCTTCGAGGCGGACAGGTCGATGCCCTCCTGGTCGGCGAGGACGTCCCACATCCAGTCGGCCATGGCGTCGTCGCCGAAGCCGGCGGCGAGGCCCGTGCGCAGTCCGAGGCGGGCGGCGGCGGTGGCGAGGTTGGCGATGCCGCCGGGGCTGGAGCCGAGGCCTTCGCTCCACAGCTCCTCCCCCGGGTTCGGCATCCGGGACAGCCCGGAGAACACGAGGTCGTAGAACACGGTGCCGGACAGGATCACGTCCAGGGGGCGGTCGTCCGCGCTGCGGCTGGACGCGAGGGGGTCCCAGTTCCAGCAGGTGTCGCAGCGGCCGTCCGCTGACGGGGCGGGGGTGGAGTCGTTCACGATGTCCTCCTCTGTGGCTGTCTC
>NZ_JAKRNG010000038.1:0-14226 GCF_022347125.1 Helcobacillus sp. ACRRO | reverse complement strand
CACTCGGGAGGGTGTGGGAGAGTAGGTCGCTGCCGGACTTTTTTCTTGTGTGGTGTGGGCTCCAGCCTTGTGGTTGGGGCCCACACGCATTTAATTGTTCTTCCGCGGCACAGGTTCATTGACGCTGCTTGTTGCTCGGCGTGTGTAAGGTCTGGCGCCGCCGGCCATCCGCTGCGACCGACCCCTGGACGTCCAGCTCGGGCACGCCAGCCCCGACACCCCCAACTTTGCTGGCCCCATATTCCTGCCAACAACTTGACACGGGACACACCTGCTCCTCTAAAGTGTCAGCGCCTCTGCCACCGCAATCTCCGGAGCTTCCCATGGCACACACCCCGTCCCCCTCACCCGATAACCACACCACCACACCCACCACGAAGACCTCGTCCACCTCGATCGCCTCACTCATCGGTACAGCGACGCTGATCGCCGTGCTCCTCGGCCTCGGTGTGTGGATCATTGAGCAGTTCGTTCTCGGCGCCGACGGGGCCACCGCGGTGCGCCACGGCGCCAGCGCTGCCGGTGCGGTGCTCCTGATTGCTGCCATCATCGGGGTGGTGCGCTCCCTGCAGGCCGGCAGGAAGTGACCGCTCCAGCAGAGCGGATCTACAGCGCGCTCATCTGGGACAACACCTCCGCCCGAGAGGATCTGCCTGCCGGGGTGCGCTAGCACGCAGCCTTCAACGGGCTTCGGCAGCTGGGCGCCGGTGCCCTGCAGCCCTCCGGCGACCGGATGGCCAGCGTCTCCACAGCAGTCACATCTCGAGCCGGGTCAAAGGTTGCGGGCAGCCACTCGATCGACTGCTCGGAAGCGGCAATGGTGCGTTGACGTAGCCGGTCGAGTCGTTCGGCCAGTGACCTAAATACAGGGTGATCATCGGTGCCATTGCCGGACTTGGTCGTGCGCTTCTTCAAGCGTTCGGCGATCGAGTCGACGATTTCCTCGGCGGTCGTGCCGTTGGCGTTCTCGACTTCGTCGTCGATTCTTTCCTCGAGGAGCTTCGCTGCGGTGTCGGCATCGGTCGCGATGACCTCGTGTGCGCGTGTCACGGCAACGTCGCTCATGTGTTCGTGGACAAGTCCAACAGTTTTGGTGCCCAGTCGGGCCCACAGAAGGTCGTCACTACCTCGAGAAGGCTGAATCGAAGGGTAGACCTGCGAGACGAAGCGGTATGCCGCTCGGTGCGGAGCCAAGTCTGCATGAGGTGCGGTGGCCTCCCAGATCCCTTGAAGCATCTGGTAGCCGACGGCAAAGTCCTCTCCAGGTTCCTGGTCGGGGGCTGGTGCATGGATAGGTGAGAGTGTGTCTCACGCCGCGTGTGCGGTCGTGGGGGCCACGAGCATCTCGTACTCGACCGGGGGCAACCGACCCAGCCGGTCCTGCCGGCTGAGGGCGTCTTGGAACAAGTTCGAGCGGAACTGCGAGCCGCGGTTGGGGTGCACCACGCACCCGGCCATGGAGTACCCCACGATCCGCCCGGGGTAGAGGTGTTTGTTGGCGCAGAGGTAGAGCTTGCCCTCGCCCGTGGGGTGCTCGGTGGTGTCGGTCAGCCAGAGCTGGTTCAGTCCTTGGGCGGTGAACTGGCGCTTGACACGGTCATCGTGCACGGGCGGCCCGGGCCGGCGACCGTTCTTGCCTCGCTTGGTCCCGAACGCTGAGTGCCACCCGTTGGCCTGGCAGAGCCGCCAGGCGGTCCGGGTGGCCATGGGTTCCCCGGCGTTCTCGGCCTTCGTCACGCAGCAGCCGGTACCTGAAACCGCGGCCGAGCACCGCATGCGAGACAAGCACAATCGCAGCCACAAGCCTTCTCACGTGAACTCTCATCATGGCCGAACCTCGGCCCCGGGAAACGGGCCGCCTGCTGCACACCAGTTCAGCAGTCATCACATTTCGCGAGCAACCCTGGCGGCCCGTCGTCCGACCTGCCGACACATCGGACCTGTACTGCGCCCACGCCCGCGCTGAGCCCCAAGTTTCCACCAGTGAAAGAAGTGGGGACGGGTACCCATGTCACCAGGCTTGCGCTATGAGGACACTCGGGGGTTTACTAGGTCTTGACGAAGCAATTGCTATTCATTGGTAACTGTTTTGCGACCGCATCGTCGGCAAAGCGCCGACGGCCACCGCCCAGACGGAACACCCCACACAGCACGGGGATACCCATCGGGCATTGCACTATGGGGGACCACAATGCATACCGAACGCACAGCCGGCGCATCCGTCGCCGCAGACACCACTACTCGCATCGGCCGCCGCGGCCTCATCGCCGGAGCCGGCGCAGTCGGCACAGCCGCCGCTCTCACCGCCTTCACAGTCCCAGCGATCGCCGCACGACCCACACTGCGCCTCGGCAGCCGCGGCGCTGCGGTCAAAGACCTGCAGAACCGCCTGCGCCAGGTCACCAGCTGGCGCGGCGCCGCCGACGGCGTGTTCGGGAAGGCCACCCGTTCCGGCGTCATCGCCTTCCAGAAGTCCAAGCGCCTCGCAGCCGACGGTGTCGTCGGTGCGAAGACATGGGCTGCCCTCGATGCTGCGACCACCGAGCCCGCTCCCGGCGGCAGCCGCCCCACCCTCCGCAAGGGCTCCAGCGGTGCCGCTGTGAAGCAGCTGCAGGCCCGACTCAATGCCACCACCTACTGGGTCGGTGGCGCTGACGGCAAGTTCGGTGGAACCACCCTTCAGGCCGTCTACGCGCTGCAGAAAGCCGCCGGCCTCAAGCCGGACGGCGTCGTCGGCGCCAAGACCTGGGCCGCTCTCGACCGAGGCGTGAAGCCCCGCCCCACCGTCACGTCCGGCACTGCCTTCGAGGTCGACCTCGGCAAGCAGCTGCTGTACTGCATCTCCGGCGGCGTCCTGAAGTTCACCCTCAACACCTCGACCGGCAGCGGCGAGCGATACTACTCCGGCGGCCGCTGGAAGCGCGCCACCACGCCCCGCGGAAAGTTCCGCATCTACCGCCGCCACACCAAGGGCTGGCAGACAGGCCCGCTCGGCAACATGTACCGCCCCGCGTACTACGACCGCGGCTGGGCGATCCACGGATCCAACAGCATCCCGCCCTACCCGGCATCGCACGGCTGCTCCCGCGTCAGCACTGCAGCCGCCGACATGCTCTGGGCGCGCAGCTGGTTCGTGAACGGCCGCGTGGTCGTCGTTCGCTGAGACACCAAGCCTCGGGCGCCGCTGAGCGGTGAGACTCCCGGGACCCGTCGGCTGCCCTCCCGGCCGACGGATGCCGCCCCCGAAGGCGCAGACTGCTCCACCGCGGTCTGCGCCTTCGCTGTGCGCGGCGGGGGCGGATAGCGCGGGGCGGCGGATGGGGTGCCGCCGGCGGGAAGGGGTGCCGCTGGCGGATGGGGATGCGGCTGGTGAATGAGGGGCGCAGCAGGCGGCTCGGAGCGAGGAGAGTGCGGCCCGGTGGGGTGCAGGAACGTGCGTGCTTCCCGGGGCGGCGCTGGTTGATGGCGCGGCAACCAGGACGGGCAGAAGCGCAGAACCCGTTGGCCCCGGAAACGCCACTCAGCGCTTCTGGAACATCCGCCGCACCTGGTACTCCGGTTCGCTCGTCACCTCAATGCCGAGGGAGCGGAAGATGCCCTCATCGACCGTTCCGAGGATCGTGGTGGTGTGCACATCGCAGCCGCGCAGGGACCGCAGCTGCTCCAGGGCCCGGCGCGCCCGCTCATCCGTGGACGCCGAGCTCGACAGCGCGATCAGCACCTCGTCGGTGTGCAGGCGCGGATTGCGGGAACCGAGGTGGTCCACCTTCAGCGACTGGATCGGGCGGATCGCATCCGGGTGCAGCAGCAGCGCCTTCTTCTCAATCCCCGCCAGATGCTTCAGCGCATTCAGCAGCATCGCGGCGCTGGAGCCGAGCAGTTCGGTGGTCTTGCCGGTGATGATGGTGCCGTCGGCGAGCTGGATCGCCGACGCGGGCCCCTTCGTCCGCCGCGCCACGTCCAGCGCCGGCTGCACCACGGGACGGTCCGTGCGCGACACCCCCACCTTGCGCATGATGATCGCGATCTTGTCCGACTCATCCGAGTCCTCCTCCGCGCGGCGCTCCGCCACCAGGGCCTTGAAGAACCGGCGGATCACCTCCTGGCGGCCCGCCTCCCGGCACACCTCGTCATCACTGATGCAGGAGCCGACCATGTTTACCCCCATGTCCGTAGGGGACTGGTACGGGGAGGAGCCGAGCATCTGCTCCAGCAGCACCTTCAGCAGCGGGAACACTTCCACGTCGCGGTTGTAGTTCACCGCGAGCTCGTCGTAGGCGGCGAGGTGGAACGGGTCGATCATGTTGACGTCGTCGAGGTCCGCGGTCGCTGCCTCGTACGCCAGGTTCACCGGGTGGTCCAGCGGCAGGTTCCAGATCGGGAACGTCTCGAACTTCGCATAGCCAGCGGGGATGCCGTTGCGGTTGTCGTGGTAGATCTGCGAGAGACAGGTGGCGAGCTTGCCCGACCCGGGACCGGGGGCTGTCACCACGATGACGTCGCGGGAAGTGCGCACCCAGTCGTTGCGCCCCAGCCCCTTCTCCGAGACCACAGTCTCCGTATCCGCGGGGTAGCCCTCGATGGTGCGGTGCCGCGCCACGCTCAGGCCCAGGCGCTCCAGGCGCCGCTTGAACGCCCGCGCCGCCTGGTTGCCGTCCTCCATCTGCGTGAGCACGATGTTCTGCACGAGGAACCCGCGCTCACGGAACACGTCCACCAGGCGCAGGGACTCCTCCTCGTAGGAGATGCCGAGATCGGCGCGGATCTTGTTGCGCTCCAGGTCCTTCGCGTTGATCGCGATGAGGATCTCGATCTCGTCCCGCAGCTCCTCCAGCATCACGATCTTGTTGTCCGGGGTGAAGCCGGGCAGCACGCGGGAGGCGTGCATGTCGTCGAACAGCTTGCCGCCCATCTCCAGGTACAGCTTGCCGCCGATCTCAGCGCGGCGCTGCGCGATGTGCTCGGACTGCATCGCAATGTACTTCTCCCGGTCGAAGCCGACCCGGTGCCCGCTCGGGGCCTGCGGGGCCTGCGGAGCATCGGCCGACGGCAGGGGGCCGGACGAGGCGGGGGAATGCTGCGAAGCAGTGGTCATGGCGCGGAATCCTTCTCTCGAGGGCGGTCATCCCGGCGGGCCGCCGGGCCCGCTCGGGCGGAGGACGAGAACTCCGACGTGTCGAAGGTGCCTCGCACAACGATACAGGCCGCAGCCCCTGGAACGCGGGAACCCGTCGGCCCCGCTCGGCCCCGCTCGGGCCCGTGCCGGGCGCCGCAGCGCGGGACGTTCGCCACAGATTCCCCCAGAGTCCGCCCATAGGATGGGGTGGTCCTCACCGACCCGAGACCCAAGAGGTGGACCGTGACCGAATTCCGTGGAGCAGCTGTCAGCCCAGGCCGCGTGGTCGATGTTGTGAAAGTGATGGCCGCGCCGATCGCCGCGCCCAGCGCTGACGAGCGCCTCGCCGACGGCGCCGACCTCGAGGCGGAGATCGCCCGGATCCCGTCGGCCGCCGCAGCGGTCCGCACCGCCCTCGAAGAGCGCGCCTCCCGCGCCACCGGGGACGCCAAGGGAGTCCTCGAAGCCACCGCCCAGATGGCCGCCGACCCCACCCTCACCACCACCGCCGAGGGCCTCATCCGCAGCGAGCGCCGCACCGCCGAACGCGCCGTGTGGGAGGCCGGCGACCAGGTCGCGGACATGCTCGAAGGCCTCGGCGGCTACATGGCCGAGCGCGCCGCCGACGTCAAGGACGTCCGCGCCCGCATCGTCGCCGAACTGCGCGGCGAACAGGCACCCGGCATCCCCGACTCCGACACCCCGTTCGTGCTCGCCGCCGTGGACCTCGCCCCCGCCGACACCGCCACCCTCGACCCCGCGGTGGTCACCGCCCTCATCACCTCCGACGGCGGCCCCCAGTCCCACACCGCCATCCTCGCCCGCCAGCTCGGCCTGCCCGCCGTGGTCGCAGCGAAGGGCGTGGACCAGCTGACCAGCGGCACCGAAGTGTTCGTCGACGGCGGCGCCGGCATCATCACCGATCACGTCACCGACCGCGAACGCGACCTCGCCGCAGCCTGGGCCGACCTCCAGGCCAACCCCCTCACGTACGAGGGCGGCGGCGCAGTCCTCAAGGACGGCGTGCGCATCCCGCTGCTCGCCAACATCGGAGGCGCCGCCGACGCTGCCGCCGCTGCGGAGGCGAACGCCGACGGCGTGGGCTTGTTCCGCACCGAATTCCTGTTCCTCGACCGCGACGACGAACCCACCGTGGAGGAGCAGACCGAGGCGTACGCCGCGGTGCTGCGCCACTTCGACGGCAAGAAGGTCACCATCCGCACCATCGACGCCGGTGCCGACAAGCCGCTGCCGTTCCTCACCGACGAGGACGAGCCGAACCCCGCGCTCGGCATCCGCGCCTACCGCACCTCCTGGGAGAAGCGGTCCGTGCTGGAGAACCAGCTCGAAGCCATCAAGCGCGCCACCGAGACCACCAGCGCCGAACCGTGGGTGATGGCGCCGATGATCTCCACCCTCGAGGACACCGAGGACTTCATGCAGATGGCCCGTGCCGCCGGCATCGAGAAGGCCGGGATCATGGTGGAGACGCCCAGCGCCGCCCTCACCTCCGACCATCTCCTCGCCGCCTGCGACTTCGCGTCCATCGGCACCAACGACCTCACCCAGTACACGATGGCTGCTGACCGTATGCTCGGCGCCCTCGCGAAGCTCAACGACCCGTGGCAGCCCGCCGTCCTCGCCCTCGTGGGCGCGACCGCGACCGGTGCCCGCCGCGCCGGTGGTGACCCCGATGCTGTGGGCGCCGACGTCAACAAGCCCGTGGGTGTGTGCGGCGAATCCGCCGGCGACCCGGCGCTCGCGGTGGTGCTCGTGGGCCTGGGCGTGAACTCCCTGTCGATGACGCCGCGTCTGCTGCCCGCGGTGGCGCGCGTGCTGTCCGAGGTGACGATGGAGGAGGCGCGCGAGCTGGCGCTCACGGCCGTGTCCGCGCCGACGGCGGCTGACGCGAAGGCCGCGGTGCGCGCGAAGCTGCCGGTGCTGGATCAGCTGGGGCTCTGAGGGGGTCTCGGCCAGGTCGTTCCAGGCCCGGCTCGTCCCCGTCCCGGCTCGTCCCCGTCCCGGAACTTCCGGTGAATCATCCACGCCCGGCTCTGGTCTCCGGAACTTCCGGTGAATAATCCACGTCTGGCGCCGGTCTGTGGAACTTGTGGTGAATGATCCACCGCTGGAGCCGCTTTTGGGTGGATGATTCGCCGCTAGTTCGGGATAGCTGCGCGAGGGGTGCGTGTTCGGATCGCTGCGGAGGCATGACAGCGCCCCGCTGCTCGGCGAGAGCAACGGGGCGCAGTCAAGGATGATGCGTCTGGACGCCGGGGCGTGGGTGATGCGCCGAGTCAGCACACGCACAGTGCATCAGGGCAGACACGCGTATTTCACCCGGGGAGACACACAGCGCATCCGGGGAGGCTCAGCCTTCGGCGTCGAGGTCCTTCTCGAGCAGCTCGGCGAGGGCGTTGACCGATTCCTCGGCGCCGTCGCCCTCAGCACGGAGGGTCACCTCGTCGCCGTGGCCGGCGCCGAGGGTCATGAGCATGAGGATCGAGGAGGCGTCGATGGCGGAGCCGCCGGCCTTCTCAATGGTGACCTTGGCGGGCTGCTCGCCGGCGGCCTTCGAGAAGATCGCTGCCGGGCGCGCATGCAGGCCCGAAGCGGATGCGACTTTCACGGTACGTTCTGCCATGGGAGTTCTCCCTCTTTCCTGTTGAAGATCAGTGCCCTGATTCTATCGGGCAATGGTCTGGGGACGCTGAGCGCGAACCTCGATTCAGGCGCGGCGGTCCTGCTCCTCCGCCACGATCCGCTCCAGCGACGCGAACAGCGGGTGCCCCGGCTCAACCCCGGTGATCTCCTGGACGAGATCACCGGCTTCCCGGCCGCTGTTCAGCAGATCCTGCAGCTGCTGCACCTCTGCGTCACCCGAATCGGGGGTGAAGCGCAGCGCTGCACGGAATGCGTCCAGCAGGCTGCCGTGGTCGAAGCCGCGCTCCGCGAGCTCCGCCGCCGGGCCGATGATGCGGTCGTGGCGGCTGAGCTTGCGCATCGGGGAGCGGCCGACGCGCTCCGAGGAGTCCTCCAGGTGCGGGTTCGCAAAGCGGTCCAGGATCTTCTCGATGTACGCCTGCTGCGTTTCGATCGCGAAGCCGTGCTTGGCGACCAGCAGCGCCGCGGTCTCGTTCAGCACGGACAGCACGTGGGCGCTGACGGCGCGGTCGGCGATGGCGTCGGAGATGACGCTGTAGCCTTCGCTCCAGCCGTACCACGCGGTGCAGGCATGGCCCGTGTTGACGGTGAACAGCTTGCGCTCGATGTACGGTTCGAGGTCGTCCACCCAGGTGATGCCGGGGATGTCGGGGACGTCGCCGCCGAACGGGCCGCGCTCCACCGCCCATTCGTGGAACACCTCGACCGTGACGTCGAGGCCGGAGCCCTCCGGCTGGTTCGGGACGATGCGGTCCACGGCGGTGTTGGCGAAGAAGGCGCGTTCATCGAGGTCGTCGCCCGCGTAGTTCTTCCGGACCTCCGTCTCGAGGATGTCGGTGGCGTTGATGGCGTTCTCACAGGCCATGACGGCGACGCGGGGGGAGCCGGCGGGCCGGGCGGCGATGCCGGCGGCGATCGCGGGCGCGACGAACTTCAGGATCGGGGCGCCGACCGCGGTGGTGATGATCTCGGCGCCGGCGATCTCCTCGGTGAGCTTCTCGGGGTCCTTCGCGGAGTTGACGGCGCTGTAGCCGTCGACCGTGAACTCGCCGGAGCCGGTGCCGACGGTGCGGACGGTGTAGCTGGGGTGTTCGTTGAGGGAGTCGATGAGGGCGTCGGCGACGTCGGCGAAGACGACGTGGTACCCGGCCTGGTGCAGCAGCAGCCCCACGAATCCGCGGCCGATGTTGCCCGCTCCGAAGTGGACGGTTCTCTTCATGTCTGCCTCAATCCCGCCCCGTCGCGGGGCGCGTCGTCTCTCGCGCGGCGGCCCTACGGGCGCCACGTCCAGTGTATGGGGGATGGGCGGGCGCCGACTCAGGCTCAGGTCCCGGTCCGCGCCCGCCCATCCGTGCCGGCTGCGCCGACGGCTCAGTCGGTCCCGAAGATAGCGAGGATCTCCTCCTCGGTCTCGGCGGCGCGCAGGCGCTCCACCTGGTCCGGGTCGCTGAACACCATCGCCACGTTCTGCAGCAGGGTCAGGTGCTCATCGCCTTGGCCGGCGATCGCGACCGCAAACTCGACCTCCTGGCCGTTCCAGTCGACGGGCTGGTCGTAGCGGATCAGGCTCATCGCGGAGCGGCGGATGGACTTCTTCGCCTCGTTGGTGCCGTGCGGGATCGCCAGGCCGTTGCCCATGAACGTGGACACGGACTTCTCCCGCTCGTGCATGGCGTCGACGTAGTCGGGGTCGACCGCGCCGGCCTCCACCAGCAGGCGGCCCGATTCGGTGATCGCCTCTTCGGCGGTGGTGGCGGTGCCGTGCAGGGTGATGGAGCGCGCCGCCATGATCGGCTCGCCGGCGCCCTCCTCGCCGCTGCCCGCGGCATCGGCGCTCTGGTCGACTTCGCCAACCGCTGTGGATCCGTCGGCCGGGGCGGCCCGCTCCGCGGCGGGCGCGGCAGATGCCTCTGCGGGCGCGTCGGCGGGTGCGGGGCCGACGGGTTCCGGGTCGGCCTCGCCGGCCTCCCGGCGCTTCAGCAGGTCCACGATCTCCTCGTAGCGCGGGGAGTTCATGAAGTTGTCCACCGCCACGTGGATCGCGCCCGCGGTCGGGGCGTAGGCGCGCTGGGCGAGGTCGCGGTGCGTGACCACGAGGTCCCATTCGTCGGTCAGGTTCGAGATGGCGCGGTTGACCACCTCCACGTCCTTGAACCCGGCGGCGCGGACCTTCTTGCGCAGCACCGACGCGCCCATGGCGGAGGAGCCCATGCCGGCGTCGCACGCGAACACGATGCGGCGGATGTCGTCCGGGTGGTCGGCGGCGATCGCACGCAGCTCCTGATCGGACTCGGCGATGCCGCGACCGCCTGCAGCGCCGGCCCCGGCCGCGCCGGCGGCACCGGCGGCAGCGGTGGACCCGTCGGCCCCCGTGAGCGCACCGGCGACCGACGACTTCTTCCCCTTCATCGACTCCATCTTCGCGGTCGCGCCGGCGAGGTCGTTATCGGTGCGGCGCGACAGCTTCAGCAGCAGCGACGCGATCGCGAACGACACCGCGGTCGCCACCAGGATCGACAGCAGGATCTTCACGTGGTCGCCGCGCGCGGACTGCGCCATGATCGCCAGCACCGACCCGGGCGCCGCCGGCGCCACCAGGCCCGTGCCGAGCATGACGTTCACCAGCACACCGGACATGCCGCCGGCGATGACCGCGAGGATCAGCTGCGGGCGCATCAGCACGTACGGGAAGTAGATCTCGTGCACACCGCCGAGGAAGTGGATCACGGCGGCGCCCGGTGCGGAGGCCTTCGCGGCGCGCGCCCCGAAGAACGTGAACGCCAGCAGGATGCCGAGGCCCGGACCGGGGTTCGCCTCCAGCAGGAACAGGATCGACTTGCCGGTCTGCGACGACTCACCGGTGCCCAGCGGCGTCAGCACACCGTGGTTGATGGCGTTGTTGAGGAAGAAGATCTTCGCCGGTTCGATCAGGATCGACACCAGCGGCAGCAGGCCCGCATTGATCAGCCAGGCGACGCCGTCGGACAGCAGCGCCATCAGCCAGTTGACGATCGGGGCGAGGCCGAAGAAGCCCGCGAGGGCCAGCAGGAAGCCGACGATGCCGGCGCTGAACAGGTTCACCAGCATTTCGAAGCCCGCCGGGATCCGCTCCTCCCACAGGCGGTCCAGCTTCTTCATCACCCACGCCGCCAGCGGCGCCATCATCATCGCGCCGATGAACATGTGGATCTGCCCGAGCGGCTCACCGCCCGGGTCGGCGGCGTTGATCTGGTCGATCAGGTAGTCGGAGCCGGTGATGACGCCCATGGTGGCGATGACGGCGACCACGCCGCCGCGCTCGCCGTACACCATGCGGCCGCCGGTGTTCGCGATCATCAGCGGCAGCAGGTAGTGGATCATGGGGCCGATCAGGCCCGCGAGGCCCTCGTGCGGCAGGTATCCGGCCGGCATGAACAGCGCGGTGATGATGCCCCATGCGATCAGAGCCGGCAGGTTCGGCATCACCATGGTGGACAGGCTGGTGCCGATCTTCTGGATCGCCACGCGTGGGGAGAGGGACGGGGACGTGGTCTCGTCAGTGGCAGTCATGACGACTCCGTTTCTGTGGGGGTCGGGCTCAGTCTACGCACCGGCCGGATCGTCCCCAGGGGCCGCGGGTCCCGGGGCGATTCAGCGCTTCGGAAACACGACCCGCCCGTACATGACGTACCGGAACGCGGTGGAGATGATCTGCCCGATGAAGGTGCCGGAGAGGTTGTCCGCCAGCGCCGAATCCAGCCCCAGCACGTACCGGGAGAAGCCGAGGCACCCCAGCTGCAGCCCGGACGCCGCCACGTTGACCAGGGCGAACACCACGATGGAGCGCCAGGTGCGGGGCGCGGGCCGGTCGTTGAACGTCCACAGGCGGTTGCCGAGGTAGGTGAGGACCGAGGCGAACGCGATCGTCACGGTCTTCGCAACGAGCGGCACGTGGTTCAGGACGCCGCGCGATCCCGCGCCGAAGCCGTGCGCGGGATCCCAGAACACGAGGACGTTGTAGAGGGCGGCGTCGATGAAGAACACCAGCCCGCCCACGGTCAGGAACTTCAGCGCCTGCCGCAGCCGGGCAGCGCGGGTGGCTGCGGGCGCGGGCGCGGCGTCGGGGGAGGCCGACGGGTGCGCGCCCGGGTTGGGCGCCGGGGACTGCTGGCCGACGGGGGCGTCGGATCGTGGGGTTCTCGAGGGCACGCAAGGAGGGTAGTCGATGAAGAAGAACCTGCGGACAGCCGCGAGTCGGGCCGCGTAGCCTGGTGGGCACCCGCTGTGAGGAGAGGCATGATCTCGTTCGACAACGTCACCAAGGAGTACCCCGACGGCACTGTCGCCGTCAGGGAGTTCTCCCACCGGATCGACTCCCGCACAGCGTGCGCGTTCGTCGGCACCTCCGGGTCCGGCAAGACCACCCTGCTGCGCATGGTGAACCGCATGGTCGATCCGACCAGCGGGAGCGTCCTCGTGGACGGCGAGGACGTCGCCGCCATGGACCCGGTGAAGCTGCGCCGCCGCATCGGCTACGTCATGCAGGCCTCCGGCCTGCTGCCGCACCGCACCGTGCAGCACAACATCGCCACGGTCCTCCTGCTCAACGGCATGGACCGCCGCCAGGCGCGCTCGCGGGCACTGGAGATGATGGAACTCGTGGGGCTGGATACGTCGCTGGCGAAGCGCTACCCGGCGCAGCTGTCCGGCGGGCAGCAGCAGCGTGTGGGTGTGGCCCGGGCGCTCGCCCCGGACCCGAATATCCTGCTGATGGATGAGCCGTTCGGTGCGGTGGACCCGATCGTGCGGCGCGAACTGCAGCACGAGATGACCCGCATCCAGTCGGAGCTGGCGAAGACGATCATCTTCGTCACCCACGACATCGACGAAGCGATGCTGATCGGCGACTCCGTGGTGCTGCTGCGCACCGGGGGTGAGATCGCGCAGGCGGGACCGCCGGAGGAGCTGCTGACGAACCCGGCGGACGCGTTCACCGCGGACTTCGTGGGCGGCGGCTCCCACGAACGCGAACTGACCGCGAAGACCGTCAACGGCCGCACCCTCCTGTTCGATGCGGACGGCAAACCGGCTGGGGTGCTGCGCGGATGAGCTGGATCAGCGCCAACGCCTCCACGATCATGGAGCGGTTCGTCGACCACCTGGTGCTGTCGCTGCCGCCGATCCTGCTGGCGTTCCTGCTGGCGCTGCCGCTGGCGCGCCTGGCCGTGCGGTTCCGGCCACTGCGCACCCCGATCACGCTGGGGTCCGCGCTGCTGTACGCGATCCCGTCCCTGCCGCTGTTCATCATCATGCCGCTGATCACCGGCATCGAACTGCGCAGCGCCACCAACGTCATCATCGCCCTCACCCTGTACGGCCTGGCGCTCATGGTGCCGGTGGCGGCCGACGCGTTCACCGCCGTGGACCGGGACGTGCTGCAGTCCGCAACGGCGCAGGGCTTCGCCCCGATGCACCGGTTCCTCGCCGTGGAGCTGCCCCTGGCCGGGCCGGCGCTGGTGGCGGGACTGCGGGTGGTGGCGGTGTCCACGGTGTCGCTGGCGACCGTCGGCGCTGTGCTCGGTGTTCCCAGTCTCGGATCACTGTTCACGCAGGGCTTCGAGCGGAACATCATGCCGTCGATCGTGGCGGGCATCGTGATCACGGCTCTGCTGGCGGTGCTGCTGGACCAGCTGATCGTGCTGATCGGCCGCGTGCTGATGCCGTGGACCCGCGGGGCGGGGGTGCGCGCATGATCACCGAGACCCTCACGTGGCTCACCGACCCGATCAACGTCACGGGACCGACGGGCTGGCTGCAGCTCATCGGGCAGCACCTGATGTACACGATCATCACCCTCGCGATCGCGGCGGCGATCGCCCTGCCGATCGGCCTCTACGTGGGGCACACGGGGCGCCTGAGGTCCGCGGCGGTGCTCGCCACGGGCCTCACTCGCGCGCTGCCCACCCTCGGCCTGCTCACCCTGTTCGCGCTGCTGGCCGGCATCGGCCTGGTGGCGCCGGTGATCGCACTGGTGGTGCTGGCAGTGCCGTCGATCCTCGCCGGCGCCTACTCCGGTCTCGAATCCGTGCCGCGCTCCACGATCGATGGGGCCCGCGCGCAGGGGATGACGGAGATGCAGATCCTCACCCAGGTGGAGGTCCCCCTCGGCATCGAACTGATCATCGGCGGTCTGCGCTCCGCGTTCATGCAGGTGCTCGCCACCGCAATGCTCGCCGCGTATGTGGGCAACGGAGGCCTGGGGAAGCTGATCTTCCTCGGCATGAAGACCGAGGACTACCCGGTCATGCTCGCCGGAAGCCTGCTGGTGATCGTGCTGGCGATCCTGTGCGATGTCATCCTCGCGCTGGTCCAGCGCGCCGCCCGACCCAAGGGCATCGCCCGCACCGCCTGACGCCGCCGCTGAACCCGTCGGCTCCTGTCCACCCGCCCGTCACTGTCACCACCAC
>NZ_JAKRNG010000037.1:0-14799 GCF_022347125.1 Helcobacillus sp. ACRRO | reverse complement strand
GGGTCACGGGGTGAGTTCGCGCTCGACGCGGGGTGAGATGGATGGCTCATGACTACCATTGTGCGGCAATGACAACCGCGGCACAGCTCGTTGAGCGGATAACGGGACCCATCGATCGGGCGGAGAGCCTCCTCCGTCTCGAACGCATGCCCGGCCGGGCCGCCCAGCACGCACCCTGGCCCCGCTGGATCGACCCCCGGCTCGTCCTCGCTCTGCAGGACCGCGGCGTCCGCGAGCCCTACACCCACCAGACGGAAGCCGCCGAGTTCGCCCGCGCCGGCCGCCACTGCGTGATCGCCACCTCCACCGCGTCCGGGAAGTCACTCGCCTACCTGATGCCGGTGCTGACGGCGCTCGCGGCGCCCCGCTCGGAGGCGAAGCGCGCCACCGCCCTCTACATTGCGCCCACGAAGGCGCTCGCGCAGGACCAGCTGCATTCGGTCCGGACCCTGGCCCGCGACGCCGGCATGCCCGAGGTCCGCGCCGCCACGTTCGACGGCGACACCCCGAGCGAGGAGCGCCGCTGGATCCGCAGCCACGCCAACCTCATCCTCACCAACCCGGACATGCTGCACTTCGGGATCCTGCCCGGTCACGAGCACTGGGTGCACACCCTGCGGGCGCTGCGCTACATCATCATCGACGAATGCCACGTGTACCGCGGCGTCTTCGGCGCCCACACCGCCATGGTGATGCGCCGCCTGCAGCGCATCGCCCGCCACTACGGCGCGAACCCCACGTTCATCCTCGCCTCCGCCACCTCCGCGGCCCCGTCGGCCTCCGCCTCCCGCCTCACAGGGGAGTCCGTCACCGCCGTCACGGCCGACGGGTCCCCGCATGCGGGCCGCACCATCGCGTTCTGGCAGCCGCCCGCGGATGCGTCACCACCCGCCGAAGCGGGCGGGCTCCTCGCCGACCTCGTGGATGCCGGGGCGCAGACCCTCGTGTTCACCCGCGCCCGCCGCTCCAGCGAACTGGTGGCGCGCACCGCCCAGCGGATCCTGGAGAGCCGCCGGCCCGACGCCGGCCGAGTGGTGGCGGCCTACCGCGGCGGCTACCTGCCGGAGGAGCGCCGCGCCCTCGAACAGCGGCTGCGCAGCGGCGACCTGCGGGGCCTCGCCTCCACCAACGCCCTGGAGCTCGGCATCGACATCGCCGGGCTCGACGCCGTGGTGGTGACGGGGTGGCCCGGCACCCGCGCCTCCCTGTTCCAGCAGTTCGGGCGCGTGGGCCGCTCCTCCGCCAGCGGGGCCGACGGCGGCCTCGCCCTGTTCGTGGCGCGCGACGACCCCCTGGACCAGTACGTGGCCACCCACCCGGACACGATCCTGGATCAGGACGTGGAAGCGGCCGTGTTCGACCCGGAGAACCCGTACGTGCTCTCCCCGCACCTGGCGGCGGCCGCGTCCGAGCTGCCGATCCGGGACGGGGAGGAGCACGTGTTCGGGCCGACGGCGCGGGAGCTCCTCGACGAACTCGCGGCGCGGCGCGTGCTGCGACGGCGAGCATCGGGCTGGTTCTGGACGCTGGATGCGAACGCGCACGACCTCACGGACCTGCGCGGCAGCGGCGGGGAGCCCGTCAGGATCGTGGATTCGGAGACGGGGCAGCTGATCGGCACTGTGGACGGCGGCTCCGCGCACACGCACGTGCATGACGGCGCGGTGTACCTGCACCAGGGCGTCAGCTTCGTGGTGGACCGGCTCGATGCGGATGCGAACGTGGCGATGGTGCACCGGGAAGCGCCGCCGCACACCACGCACCCGCAGTCGCAGACGTCGCTGACGATCCGACAGGTGCGCGACTCTGTGCGCTGGGGCGAGGTGCAGGTGTGCACAGGCCGCGTGGACGTCACCAGTCAGGTCACCGGGTATCAGGTACGGGACATCTACACCTCCGCCGTGATCGCGAACCGGAATCTGGACCTGCCGCCGCGCACGCTGCAGACCGCGGCGGTGTGGTTCGAGATCCCGTCGGCCCTGACGGAGGCGGCGGGGATCGAGGCGGCGGACCTGCCGGGCGCGCTGCATGCCGCGGAGCATGCGCAGATCTCCCTGCTGCCGCTGCTCGCCACCTGCGACCGGTGGGACCTCGGCGGGCTGTCGAGCGCCCACCACCCGGATGTGGGCGGGCCCGCAATCTTCGTGTACGACGGCGCCCCCGGTGGTGCGGGCTTCGCCGAGCGCGGCTACGCGACGGCGCAGTCGTGGCTCTCGGCGACGGCGGACCTCATCGAGTCATGCCGCTGCGCCGACGGGTGCCCCGCCTGCGTGGTGTCCCCGAAGTGCGGCAACGGCAACGAGCCGCTGTCGAAGGCGGGGGCGGTGCGGCTGCTGCGGGCTCTGCTCGACCGCGTGCCGTCGGACTAGCCGCGCAACCCGTCGGGCCAGCCCCCCACGACCCGCCGGGCCGTCTCGCCCACGAGGACCATCATGGCGACGAAACCGATGATCGAGTCCAGGGACGAACGCGGGACCAGACCGACCACCCTGGCCGCCCACAGCACACCGATGATGATGACGCCCTTGATCGCGCCGGTGAAGAGGTGCCCCGTGATGGCGTGGACCATTGGAGGCGGAGTGAACTGGGCGGATGCTGGTTCGCTGCTCACGTCCTGTCCCAGAATCGGGGATCTGCCTTCCACCCTAACCAGAGCGCTCGGCGCCGGTGGGTGCGGGACCGGCACGGGCGATGGCGCGCGCGGATCCGATCCGTCCCGCAGGGAGCCGCACCTCGATGACGACGTCCTGACCGTCGCTGCTGCAGGAGAGCACATCCGCCCCGTTCGCGTGCGCGATCATGGCCGCAGTGGAGCACCCGTCGGCCCCAACAGCGGCCGCGTCCGCGCCCGAGAGCGCCGCCAGATCTGCCGCACCCTGCGCACGGGCATGGGCGATGTGCACCTGGCCGAGCATGACCACGAGGGCGAGCAGCAGCGACGCGATGGAGCACCACGTCAGCATCGCTGCCGGTGCCGATCCCTCCTCCGAGCCGCACCGCCCGATCACGCGGCGGCGCGCTCCAACAGGAGCGGCGCTCGCGGGCCGGCGGGGCGTCACGGTGCACCACCCGGTGCCAGATGCGGTTCCAGGCGCGCCGTCGCCTCCGACCTCAGCGTCAGGCTGAGGCCGCCGAGCAGCCCACCGGCGAGGCGGTGCTCCTTCGTTGCCCGCACCGTCACGAGGTCACCGGACCGCGACACGCTGAACTGAGCGCCGTCCCCGGCGACGGCACGGCCATCACGCGCCGGATCGTCCTCGCCGCGCATAGCGGCGCGCGCAGTCGCGGAGGCGCCGTCGTGCAGGCGGGCGCCGTCGGCCATCACTGCCCCCACCTGCGCGATCAGCAGGAGGAGGGCGGAGACGACCGTGAGCACCACAGCCGTCTCCGCCGTGACGGCACCGCGCTCGCCGCGAAGTGCCGTCATCATCAGCCGCCCATTCCCAGGGCACTGGTGACGATGCCCATCAGCAGGCTCTGCACCTCCTCGGACCGCAGCAGTGCGACCAGCACAGCCGCGAACCCGCAGGCGGCGAGAAGAGTGATGGCGTATTCCGCGGTCGTGGCGCCGTCCTCACGGGCGAGTCGGGCGCGCAGGGTGCCGATTGTGCGGTTCATGCGTCGGCGGATCGTGGTGGTGGACATGGTTTCTCCTTCTTTCTCCAACCGGGCCGGGCGGCCCGGAGACAGCGGGGGAGAGGGGCGGGGGTTGCCGGCGCTGCAGGCGGGAGGCCGACGGGGCCGTCGGGGGCGCAGGAGGGAGGCCGACGGGTGCGCCGGTGGGGGCCGACGGAGCCAGCGGTGGGTGGGCTACCCGCCGCCGAGGATCAGGCCCAGATCGGCGGTGAGCAGGTCGATGATGATCGGGACGATGCCGAGCGCCACGAACGCGGGCAGGATCGCGACCCCCGTCGGCAGGACGAGCCGGACGGCGAGCCGCGCCGCCGCCGCTTCCGCATCGCGGGCGCGGGAGCGCCGCAGGTCCCGAGCCTGCATCCGCAGAAGCGGCGCCAGCTGCGCACCCGTTGCGTGCGCGAGGATAGCGGTGGAGCGGATCGAGGCGAGCTCGCCGCCCAACCGGGACAGCGCAACCGTCGCGGCGACTCCCTGTTCGAGGGCGAGCCCCGCGCGGACCAGTTCCGGGCCGGGCGGTTTATCGCCCAGCGCGCGGCCCACTGCTCGCAGCGCGTGCGCGAGCGGTGACCCCGCTTCGATCACGGCGGCCAGAACATCCAGGATGATGCTGGGGTCCACGTGCGGAACCGTCCCCCGGGCCACGTGCAGAAGGCGCAGCATCCACCACCAGCCCGCGGCGGTCAGCGTCCCTCCGAGCGCCAGCAGACCGAGACCGGCGGGGGAGCCGAACAGAACACTGAGCGGGTCCGCGCCGAGCGCGAATCCGAGCACGAGCGCCGCCAGCGGCAGCGCCATCAGGATCCGCGCCGTCGCCTTCGGGCCGGCGAACGCGCTGTCGCGGGCGCGCTCTGCATCGGCCAGGTCCCGCAGGGAACCCGCGAGGTGCAGCAGCAGACTGCTCGCCGCCGCGCCGCTGGTGGCGCTGATGCGCAGACAGAGCGCCAGGGCCCGCAGGTGCGGGTCGTCGCCGTCGGGAACGGCGCCGAGAGCGATCCGCTGCGCGAGAGCCTTCGGCGCCTCCGCCTCCTGCGCGGCGGCGACGGCAGCCCAGGCGCGCGACGGTGCGATGCCGCCCTGCAGCACCATGGACACCTGGTCGAGCAGGGCCGTCAGCTCCGCCGGCGCGGGATTCGCGCCTCGGGCCGGGCGGGCGCGCCGGACCGCGCGGTCGACCTGGGCAGGGCGGTCGAGCCGAGCGGGGCCGACGGGGACCGAAGCACGCGCCGCAGTCATCGCAGCCTCGCCTCGATCTGGTCGAACGCCGGGAAGAACCGCGCATTGTCCCCGGTGAACCATGCTGCCAACTCACTGGTGAGGCGCCCGTCGGCCCCGCGGCAGAGGATCGCGACCGAATCCAGCACTCGGTGCGCGCCGTCGCGGCGCATGTGCAGCACGAGGTCGATCGCGGACAGCACCTGCGCGCTCAGAGCACGGTCCGTCAGCCCCGCGAGCGACCCGAGCGCCTCCAGACGCGCCGGCACATCTGCCGCCGTGTTCGCATGCAGCGTGCCGCAGCCGCCCTCATGGCCCGTGTTCAGCGCCTGCAGCAGTTCACGGATCTCCTCACCGCGGCATTCGCCCACCACGATCCGGTCCGGCCGCATCCGCAGGCACTGCCGGACGAGCATCCCGAGCCCCACCTCGCCGGCGCCCTCCGCATTCGCGTGCCGTGCCTGCAGATGCACCGTGTGCGGGTGGTTCGGCTCCAGTTCGGAGGCATCCTCCACGATCACAATCCGCTCCTCGGGGCCGACGCGCGCCAGCATTGCGGACAGCAGAGTCGTCTTCCCCGTCCCGGTGCCGCCGGAGATCAGGAACGCGCAGCGCCGGTCGATGATCCGCTCCAGCAGGGTGCGAGCCGACGGGTGCAGTGTGCCCGTCGCCTCCAGCGCATCCAACGACAGGGGAGTGGCGGCGGCCAGGCGCAGCGAGATAACGGCCCCGCCGGCGCTCAGCGGCGGCAGCACAGCGTGCATGCGGATCCCGCCGGGCAGCTGCGCATCCGCCCACGGCATCGCGTCATCGAGGCGGCGCCCACCGATCGTGGCGAGCCGCACCGCGAGCTGCCGGGCCTCGTCCCGGCCCAGGCGCAGGTCAGCGCGCTTCAGACCGTCGGGGGAGTCGGTCCAGACGGTGCCGTCGGCGTTGACGAGGATGTCGGTGACGCCGGGGGCGGCCAGCGGCTGCAGCGGGCCGAGGCCACTGATGTGGTCGCGCAGCTCCGCGGTGACCTCCAGCAGGCTCTGCGGGCCGCGCACCTGGCCGTTCTCCTCCAGTACCCGGGCCACCCGCGCCACATCAACCTCGCCCGGGTGGGCGAGCAGGTCCGCGTGCACCAACGACAGCAGATCGGTCATGACCGTGCCTCCCATGACGACCAGAACGCCGCGCAGGCGGCATCGGCCCCGCCGCGGCGCACATCCACCACGGGCTGCACGCCGGGGCGGCTGTCGCGGAACGACATCGCCACCGGCAGGTCCAGGTCCGCGCGCACATCCCGCACCCCCACATCGCCATGGCGGCGCACAGCGATCCCCATCGACGGTGCCGCCTCCCGCAGCTGCTCCGCGCGCCGCACAGCCGAGCGAACAGCGAGGTCACGGGCGTGCACCACCATGAGCACCTCGCGGCTGAGCGGCGCGATCTCCGCGGCGATGCCGAGCCCCGCATCGACCACCACGAAGCCGTCCACGCTGGTGAGCGCGGTGAGGATCCGGCCGACGGTGGCCGCCGCCGGCACAGGCCCGGTCAGCAGGTGGATCCCGTCGATCTGCGGCAGGGCGGAGCGGATCGCGGACCCGGCCGCGGCATCCGCGTCTGCGAAGTCCGGCCAGTGGGCGCCGGGGACGTGGGCGGCGCCGATGACGTGCTCCATCCCCGGCCCCGACGGGTCCGCATCCACGAGGGTGACGGGCCTGCCCGTGCGGGCAGCCGCCCCGGCGAGACGTGCAGCGAGGGATGTGGCACCGGCGCCGCCGGACCCGGGTACAACGGTGATGATCGCGCCGCGGCCGGGCCGGCGGGATGCGCCCGCGAGGTCTGCGAGCAGGTCAGCGGATTCGCCGGGGAGGATCCGGAGGCTCGCCGCCCCGGCGTCCAGGGCGCGGCGCCAATCAGCGGCGCGGGGAGCAGTCGAGGTCAGCACGATCACCGGCGCGTCAGGCGAGGCGAGCGATGCGGACCCGGCGGCGGAGCTGAGGTTCGCCAGCCCCGTCAGTCCGGTGAGGACGACGGCGCAGCCGGGCTGGGGTTCGGTCACCACGCGCATCTGCGCCGCCTCAGCATGGTCGATCGCCGACTGCCTCAGGTCGGGCGGCAGGTCGACCACGGCCGCCGTCGGCTGTGATCTGTGCGGGTGGGTGGGGAAAACGCTCATGTCCCCATCGAACGGGAGCCGCCGGCACCGGGCCAGGGGCGGGCCCGGGATGGGGACAAGTGGGATGGGGGACGGACGTCCCGATGCCTCCACCCCATCCCCATCTCCATACGACTGTCAGGTAACCATCGGGTCACAGGGTCTTGTGCATTGGATCACAGCGCCGCACAATGGAGGACGTCCGCGTTGCCGCGCTGATACACCCCCGTCATCCGCTCCCGGTCCGTTCGGATCAAGGATTCAGCGAAGGAGCCACCCGTGACCTCAGAGATCCCCGCCCAGCCCATTGCGGCATGCGGCTGGTACATCGATGTCCGCACGCTTCTGCCCGTCATCAACGACCTCGCCGCATTCCGCGCCCACTACGCCGCCGACCCCGCCCGTGACGCCGTCGAAGCGCTCTGGACCGGTCACCCGGACCGTGCCGAACAGCTGCTGATGGAGCTCAGCGCCGAGAACCCGTCGAACCTCCGCTACCGCGCCCTCCTCGCGGACGCCCACCGGGACCAGGGCGACACCGACTGGGCGGTCGCCGCCTACCACCAGCTCGTGGACGAGACCCGCGGCGGCGCGCTCGAAGCCGTCATGTGGCAGCACCTCGGCAAGGCGCTGTTCGTCGCCGGCAGCTTCACCGAAGCGGAGAACGCGTTCAGCCGCGCGCTCGACCTCCGTATCGCCGGCGGCGCCGACGACGACCTCATCGAGTCATCCATGCTGGCGCTGGACCGCGCCAAGCAGCTCGCTCACAGCGAGACGTCGAGGATGATCGGCGCGTGATCGCTGGTGCCCTTCTGGGCGCGCTCCTCCGTGTCGATCATTGCGCCGGTGGCGGCCTCATGCACCGCCGGTGAGGAGAACAGGAAGTCGATCCGCATGCCCTGCTTCTTCTGGAAGCGGCGAGAGGTGTAGTCCCAGTACGTGAACGTGCCGGGCGCGTCCAGCCAGTCGCGGGTGGCGTCGCGGAACCCCGCCTCCTCCAGCGCCCGGATGCGGCGGCGCTCGGGCGGTGTCACGTGGGTCTTCCCCTCGAAGAACGACGGATCCCACACGTCGGCATCCGTCGGCGCGACGTTGAAGTCACCGGCGAACACGATGGGGGCCGACGGGTCCTTCGCCAACAGAGAGCGCCCATGCTCGGTGAGGCAGTCCAGGAACTCCAGCTTGTAGTCGTAGTGCGCGTGGTCGATCTCCCGGCCGTTGGGGATGTACAGGGAGGTCAGGCGCACCCCGCCGACGGTCGCGGTGATGGCGCGGGCTTCGGCGACGCCATCGTACTCCGGCATGTCCGGCAGGCCGATCTCCACATCCTCCAGACCCACGCGGGACACGATCGCGACACCGTTCCACTGGTTGAGTCCGTGCGCCGCCACCTCGTAGCCGCGGGCCTCGAGCTCGGCGAGGTCCAGCTGTTCGGGCTTCGCCTTGATCTCCTGAAGGGCGACGGCGTCGATCTGCCGGGTGTCCAGCACGTCCAGCAGGCGGCCCATGCGGGCGCGCAGTGAGTTGATGTTCCACGAAGCGATGCGCATGCGGGCCAGTCTACGGGCGGCGGGTGGCCGATTCCTCGGACCCCGGTGAGCATCGCGGTCTACAGTGGCGCTATGACTCGAGCACTGATCACCGGCGCCACTTCCGGCCTCGGTCTCGAATTCGCCTGGCAGTTGGCCGGGCTCGAGCACGATCTGGTGCTGGTCGCCCGCAACGCCGAACGCCTGGACGCTGTCGCTGCACAGATCGAATCCCTCCACGACGTCCGCGTCAGCACCCTCGCGGTGGACCTGTCGGACCGCGACGGGCTCGACCGCGCGGCGCGGCGCCTCACCGACCCGGTCACTCCGATCGATCTGCTGGTGAACAACGCCGGCTACGGCCTGCACACCGAGTTCCTCGCCACGGACGTCGAGGAGCACGAGATCCAGCTGGACCTCCTGGTCAGGGCGGTGCTGGTGCTCTCGCACACGGCCGCGAACTCGATGATGCAGCGCGGCCGCGGCGCCATCATCAACGTGTCCTCCCTCGCCGGATACACCGCCGCCGGCACGTACGCCGCCGCCAAGAGCTGGGTCACCGTGTTCACCGAAGCGCTCGCTCTCGAACTGGAGGGCACGGGGGTGACCGCGACTGCGCTGCTGCCGGGGTTCGTGGAGACGGAGTTCCATGAGCGCGCCGCGATCGATGTGCAGGGCCTGCCCCGCGTCACCTGGCTGAAGGCCCCGTACGTGGTGGAGCAGGCGCTGAAGGACAGCGCGAAGGGGGAGGTGCTGTCGATCCCGTCGCTGAAGTACCGGACTGCCTCGGAGATCTCCCGGATCATGCCGCGGCCGCTGATCCGTCGGCTGACGGGGCCGGGATGGTCGCGCCGCCTGAACGAACGCAAGCTGCGCACCGCCCGCACTGGCAGTGCGCTGCGCCGCCTGCGGATGCCGTGGTGGGACGCCCCGGAGGCCGACGGGGGCCGCGGCGACAAGCCCCGCCGTTGAGGCAGTCGCGCCGCTTAGACTGGGGGCATGGTCACCAACAGCCCCTTCACCGTCTCCTCTGAAACCGCTCGCGCCCGCCTGCTCGACCTCATCGGCGAACTCGCCGTGGTCCACCAGCGCGTCACCCTGTCCTCCGGCAAGGAGGCCGATTTCTACATCGACCTGCGCCGCATCACCCTCCACCACGAAGCAGCCCCGCTCGTGGGCCGCGTGATGCTGGACCTCTTCGAATCCCAGGGCCTGCTGGGGACGGTGGAGGCCGTCGGCGGCCTCACCCTCGGTGCCGACCCCGTCGCCACGTCCATCATGCACGCGTCCGCGGCGCTGTCCGCCGCGGGGTCCCTCACCGGTGACCCGCTGGATGCGTTCGTGGTGCGCAAGGCGAACAAGGCGCACGGTCTGCAGCGCCGCATCGAGGGCCCCGGTGTGCAGGGGCGCCCCGTCATCGCCGTGGAGGACACCTCCACCACCGGCGGATCGGTGCTCACCGCCACCGAGGCGCTCGAACAGGAGGGTGCGGACATCCGCGCGGTCGCCGTCATCATGCACCGCTCCGAGGAGTCCCGCCGTGCCGTCACCGACGCCGGCTACGACTACATCTACGCCTACGAACTGTCCGAACTCGGGCTCTGACCTCAGACTCGCCAGCGACCAGGCCTGCTCCCCCTGCGCCCGTGCCGCCGGCGCAGGTGTGTGCGCATGAGAAAGCGCCCCGCCGGAGATGATCCGACGGGGCGCTTCGTCAATCCGAATCGGGCTGCGGGGTCCGCTCCCGCTGCCGCTGTGGGTCAGCCGCGGTTGCTGAACGTGTCGCAGGCGCCGTAGGAGCCTTCGTTGTAGCCGGTGATGAACCACTGCTGGCGCTTCTCACTGGAGCCGTGCGTCCACGTATCGGGCTGAACCCTACCGCCGGCGACCTCCCCCTGAATGTGGTCATCGCCCACCGCGGAGGCGGCCGAGAGGGCGTCCTTCACATCCTGCTCGGTGAGCGGCTCCATGTAGCGGTTGCCGTCCGGGTCCTTCGTCTCCACAGCATTGCGGGCCCAGACACCGGCGTAGCAGTCGGCCTGCAGCTCGAGCGCCACCTGGTCGGACTTCGGGCCCGTATCACGACGGTTGATGCGGTTCATCGTGCCGTCGAGGTTCTGGATGTGGTGGCCGTACTCGTGCGCCACCACGTAGGCCTTCGCGAGCTGCCCCTGGTTCGCGCCGAAGCGGCTGGAGAGCTCATCGAAGAACGACACGTCCACGTAGATCGTGGAATCGGCCGGGCAGTAGAACGGGCCGGTGTCCGAGGAGGCGGCGCCGCAGCCGGTGCTGACGCTGCCGGAGAAGACTCGGCCCTGCGGCTCCTTCCAGGTGAAGCCGGCGGACTTCGCCTCCTGCTGCCAGAACGCGTCCGCAGTCTCCACCACGGCCTGGACGTAGCAGTCGTCCTTCTCGTTGGCGTCCTTGCCGGTCTGGCAGTGCTCCAGGGCCCCTCCCTGGGCGCTCTGCTGCTCCTGGCCGCCACCGCCGCCCCCGCTGAACATGCCGGAGAACAGGAGGAACAGGATGATCAGCACAATGGTGCCGCCGCCACCGCCGCCCAGCATCATGAGCGGGCCCAGGGGCAGTCCGCCGCCCCCGAATCCGCCGCCACCGCCGGCGCGGCCCACGTTCCCTGAGCCGATGTTGGCATTCGGATTGAAAGTCATAACAGTACGGTAACCCTCCGACCGTCGCATTCCTACTGAATGCGGCGGATCCGTGCCCGTCTGGGGAGTCCGTCGCCCCTCATCCCCGCATCCGTCGGCCCCCGCTCCTGCCCACCCTCCAGTCGGGTTCGTCACCCGTTCGCGCAGACGACGTGCAGAACTCGTGGAGGCCGGCCGGGTCGTCGGGGGAGGTGCGTAGGATTGCCGGAGTGAACATCATTGACTGGGCCGTGAACACCATGGGGACGCTCGGCGGGCCGGGCGTTGCCCTGCTTCTCCTCCTCGAATGCGTCTTTCCGCCGATCCCCTCCGAAGTGATCCTCCCGCTCGGCGGCGTCTCCGCCGGCCGCGGCGAACACACCTACATCGGCATCCTCATCTGGTCCGTGATCGGGTCCGTGCTCGGCGCGTACATCCTGTACGGCATCGGCCGCGCCCTCGGCCCGGAGCGAACCCGCGAGATCTTCATCCGTCTGCCGCTGATCAACGCCAAGGACTTCCAGAAGACCGACGAGTTCATGCAGAAGCACGGCAAGACCGCCGTGTTCCTCGGACGCTTCATCCCCGGCATCCGCTCCCTGATCTCCGTGCCCGCCGGCATGTTCGCCATGCCGTTCGGTGTGTTCACCCTGCTCACCGCCGCCGGCTCCGCGATCTGGAACGCGATCTTCATCGCCTTCGGCTACTACCTCGGCTCCCGCTGGCAGGTCATCGAGCCGTACACCGACATCTTCTCCAAGGTCTGCTACGTGCTCGTCGTGCTGGTGTGCCTGTGGATCCTCGTCAAGCTGATCATGCGTGAGCGCAAGCGCCGCGCCGCGGGCCTGCCGGACCCGGACGAGAAGCACCTCGAAGAGCTCAAGAAGGACCAGTGAGCGCCAGCGACCCCGTCGGCCCCGCTGACCCGGCGGCGCCCGCCGCACCGGCTCAGCCGGCGGAGCGCACCGCCCCGGCAGCCCCTGCGACGTCGGCCTCCCCGGGCCGGCCGGCGGTCGGCGTGGGCCCGCACCCGGAGCCCTGGCCGACGGATCCCCGCCTCGACCCGGACCTCCTCGCCCACGGGGACCGACGCAACGTCCCCGATCGCTTCCGCTACTGGCGGCGCGACGCCATCGTGGCCGAGCTCGACCGCGCCACCCGCAACGACCTGCACATTGCGATCGAGAACGTGGAGCACGACTTCAACATCGGCTCCATCGTCCGCACTGCGAACGCCATGGGCGTGGCCGCGTTCCACATCGTCGGCCGACGCCGCTGGAACCGCCGCGGCGCCATGGTCACCGACCGCTACCAACACGAACACCACCACCCCACGCCTGAAGAGTTCATCGCCTGGGCGCGCAGCGCGGGCCGCGAGATCATCGCGATCGACAACGTCGACGGCGCCGTGCCGCTCGAGCACACCCCGCTGCCCGCCAGCAGCGTCCTCGTGTTCGGTGAGGAGGGCGGGGGAGTGAGCCCCGAGATCCTCAGAGCCGCATCGGCCATCGTCGGGATCTCCCAGTTCGGCTCCACCCGCTCCATCAACGTGGGGCACGCCGCCGCCATCGTCATGCACACCTGGGTCACGCAGCATGTCGACGTGCCGCGCGACCTGCACCGGTAGCCCGCCGAACCTCCAGGCCGCGTCGCTACCCTGGCGGCATGACCTTCACCGTGAAAGCCCTGCAGAAGACCGGACCCGATCAGCCCTTCGACGTCGCCGAGATCGAACGCCGCGACCCCCGCGCCGACGACATCGTCATCGACATCAAGGCTGCCGGCGTGTGCCACAGCGACATCCACACCATCACCAACGAGTGGGGCCGGGCGCACTTCCCGCTCACCGTCGGCCACGAGATCGCCGGCGTCGTCAGCGAGGTCGGCGCGGACGTGACCCGATGGAAGGTCGGCGACCGCGTCGGAGTGGGCTGCCTCGTCAACTCCTGCGGCGACTGCGAGCAGTGCCGCGAGGACAACGAACAGTTCTGCCTCAACGGCGCCACCGGAACCTACAACTCCGAAGACGTCGACGGCACCATCACCCAGGGCGGATACTCCGAGAAGATCGTGGTCAACGAACGCTTCGCCGTCCGCATCCCCGAGAAGCTCGAGTTCCTCGAAGCCGCGCCGCTGCTGTGTGCCGGCATCACCACCTACAACCCCATCACCCACTGGGACGTGAAGGAGGGCGACAAGGTCGCCGTCGTCGGTCTCGGCGGGCTCGGCCACATGGGCGTCCAGATCGCCGCTGCGAAGGGCGCCGATGTCACCGTCCTGTCCCGCACCCGCGCCAAGGAGGCCGACGCGCTCGCCCTCGGCGCGAACCGCCTCGCGGCCACCGCGGAGGATCCCGACTTCTTCGCGAATCACCGCGGCGAATTCGACTTCATCCTCAACACCGTCTCCGCCGCATTCGAGCTGAAGGACTACCTGGGCCTGCTGAAGCCGCGAGGCGCCATGGTGCTCGTGGGCCTGCCACCCGAGGGCCTGCCGCTGCCGGCCGGCGCGGTCATCGGCAACTCCAAGGTCCTCGCCGGCTCCAACATCGGCGGCATCGCCGCGACGCAGGAGACCCTCGACTTCTGCGCGGAGCACGGCCTGGCTGCGAAGATCGAGGTCATCAGCGCTGAGCAGATCGACGAGGCGTACGAGCGCGTGGTCACAGGCGATGTGCACTTCCGCTTCGTCATCGACACCGCGACGATCACCGACGCCCCCGTCGGCCCAGCCGCAGCCGCCAGCGCCGCATAGCAGCGCCCGGCCGCCTGACCCGGCCCCCGGTCACCGCCCGGCGCTGCGGACCAGGCCGTTCTCGTACGCGAACACGACGATCTGCGTGCGGTCGCGCAGATCCAGCTTCTGCAGGATCCGCGACACGTGCGTCTTCACGGTCGGTTCGGCGAGGAAGAGCTCGGCGCCGATCTCGGCGTTGGACCGGCCCGCGGCGATCAGCTGGAGCACACCCTGCTCCCGCTCGGTGAGGGTGTCGTACGCGGCAGCAGCGTCGGAGCGGGGCTGACCGGAGTCGTCCGACGGGGTCCACTTCCGCTCCGGGTCCGCGGCATAGTCGGCGATGACCCGCTGGGTGATGCTCGGCGCGAGCAGAGCCCCTCCTTCGTGCACCACGCGGACGGCGTTGAGGAGCTCCGGCACGGCGGCGTCCTTGAGGAGGAAGCCGCTGGCGCCGTCGCGCAGGGCGGTGAACACATAGTCGTCCGCATCGAACGTCGTGAGGATGATGATGCGCGGGGCGTCGGCATCGGCGCCGTGCTCCGCGAAGATGCGGCGCATCGCCTCGAGCCCGTCCATCTGCGGCATGCGGATGTCCATGAGGATGACGTCCAGGGGGCTGGACTGGGCGAGGCGGACGGCCTGGAACCCGTCGGCGGCGGTGCCCACCACCTCCATGTCCGGCTGCGCTGCGAGGATGGCCGAGAAGCCCTCGCGGACCATCGGCTGGTCGTCCACGATGGCGACGCGGATCGGCGCGGCCGCGTCCGCACCGCCCTCGGACGGGCCGGTACCGGGCGCGGCGGTGGGAGTGTTCTTCTCAGGTGCGGAGCTCATGGTCTCAGAGTATCCGTCGGCCCCGCCGCGGCGCCTCCCCCGACGGGCCCCTCCCACCCGC
>NZ_JAKRNG010000036.1:0-21364 GCF_022347125.1 Helcobacillus sp. ACRRO | reverse complement strand
ATCAGGTCACCTTTCGTCGGGGGGCGGGAAGGAGTGCCGTGGGCCGGTGGGTGCCCAGTCTGGTGCAGGTCGCGGCCGCGCCGCCAGTGCGGTCAGCGGCGGCCGCGACCCCAGTCGATGATGCCGCAGCCGGCGATGCCGATGATCGGCAGCGCCGCCCACCACCAGGCGAGGGCGCCGAGGCCGTGCCCGGTGGTGGTGACCATGCCGACGGATGCCAGCACGGCCAGGCCCGCCACTGTCAGCACTGCTGCCAGGATCGGCTGCCACACCGGTGGTGATGGCCGCTCGTCCGCGGGGACAGTCTCGAACCTGCCCATCACGGCGACGAACAGCAGTGTCACACCGATCAGGGTGAGGCACCAGAGGGGACGGCTCGCCCACCAGGGGCCGCTGAGCGGCTCCGGCAGCAGCACCCGCAGGGCCGAGATGCGGCCGGCGAGGGCGAGCAGGAGGTGAGCGGTGCCGACCATCGCCGTCAGGTGCCACAGGAACCACGACATGATCCGCATGTTCACCACGACGGCAGCCATCCATAGGCGCGGCCGCGTCATCAGCTGTGCGAGCGGCTTCTCGAGCAGGAGCACGAGCCCCGCCTGCAGCAGGCCGAGGAACGCCATGGTGACGCGGGTGGGGTTGGAGTTGGAGATCGCGTCCCCGCCCGCGGTGATCATCGAGACGGGGTAGGGGCCGAGGCCCACGAGCACCGCGAGACCGGCGGCGCCGATGGTCGCGAGCAGGACCCGTCGGCCCGCACCGGTGAGGTGGCCGTCCAGCCAGGCGAAGCCGATCTGGTGGAACGCCGCCCACACCAGCAGGTAGTTCGCGAAGCCCACCACCGGGACGTGCAGGGCGATGGAGGCGAAGTCGACCGCACTGGCGAGGGCGATGCCGATGAGCACGGACCACCAGCCGATGCGCTCCCACACCACCAGCAGCGGCGGCGCCACCATGATCACCAGCAGGTAGGAGGCGAGGAACCAGGTGGGGATCAGCGCCATCTGCGAGGCGAGGCGCACCGTTTCCGCATCGGCGCCGGCGGCGAGCGCGACCGCGCAGATCACCAGCCACGTGATGAGGACGGGGACGAGGGGGATGCCGAGCCGCCGCAGACGGGCACGCAGCCAGGACGCATACGTGGTGTCCTTGCGCCGCGCGGAGCGCCACGACAGGGCGTTGGAGTAGCCGCCCACGAGGAAGAAGATCGGCATCACCTGGAACACCCAGGTCAGCGGGTGGGTCCAGCGGGCACCGTCGAGCACCCCGTGGGGCTGGAGACCGCCGTCGGCATCCACCGCGATGATCGTCCAGTGCCCCAGCACCACCACCGTGATCGCGAGGGCGCGCAGCAGGTCCACCACGCGGTTGCGGTTCGCGGGGGTGGCGGCGTCGATCTTCTCGGCGCGGGTCAGGCGCGCGGGTGCGGGCTCGGAGGCGGACGCGGGGGAGGCCGACGGATGCGTGGCATCCGGTCGGTCGGAGTACAGATTGGTGGGACTCGAAGACGGTGAGCGGTGTGACGGAGTCATGAGCCTAACTCTAGGAGCTGAAGCATCCGGGGGACGCCTTGATCTGCGCGTAACACAGTCGGTGCATAGGATGGGTGAGCAGCGCTGCAGAAGAGCCTGTGAGCGGAAGAGTATGAGGAGAGTCCAGAACGGTGGCGAGCACGACACGCGATGCCGAGAGCCAGCTCCGCCGGATCGCACGGATGTACTGGATCGAGGACATGGACCAGGCAGCGATCGGTCAAGCGCTCGGGCTCTCCAAATCCACCGTTTCGCGCAAGCTGTCAACAGCAAGAAAACTCGGTATTGTTCAGGTTCGGGTGCTCGGCGCCAACCGAGTCCAGCGTGCCGAGGACATGGAGGAGCAACTGCTCAACCGGTTCGATCTGGCCAATGTCCTCGTCGCGGACGTCGACCCCGGGGTGGACCCTCTACGAGGAGTGGGACGCCTGGCGGCTGAAGTGTTCGTACAACGGGCCCCAAACTCGCAGCGCATTGGATTCGGGTGGGGCAGGAGCGTCGGCGCCATTATCGAGGAGATCCCGCCGCTGCCCCTGCCCGCAGGTACTACCCTCGCCAGCATCGTAGGCGGAATGCCATCTGCTGATACTGGTCCGAGCGGCAATCATCTGATCTTCACTCTGGCGGAGAACTGCGGTGTGACGGCGCGGCGCTTCGATGCACCGGCTGTGGTCGAGTCGGCCCTCACCCAGAAGACATTGTTACAGGAGTCGGTGGTGCGAGAAGCTCTCGACTTCGGACGCGGTTGCGATCTCGCATTCGTGGGTATCGGCACCTTTGACATAGGCACGTCCGAAAGGGTCCTCTCGGCTATGCGCTTGTCCGCCGATGAGCTTGCGGCAGTGCGCTCGGCGCGTCCGGTGGGAGACGTTCTCGGACGCTTCTTGACTGAATCAGGCGAGCCGCTGGGCCCTCCGACTAGTGAGCGAGTGGTGTCGTTGGAGATCAGCGATTTGGCCCGTATCCCGTTCGTGGTCGGAGTGGCGGCTGGTGTGGAGAAGCTTCCCGGAGTCCTGGGCGCGATTGCCACGAACAGTTTGGACATGCTAGTGGTCGATAACCGCCTCGCGGAGTCCCTCATCGCTTCCGCACGGCGGAGCGCGAATGGCTGTTAAACGGGATAAGGGTGAGGCGCCGCCTCGATGTGCGGCACCCCACCCTTGTAAGGCAGGGAGATCAGCCCGGCCCTTGCGGTCAGATGACGCCCTTGGCAACCAGCGTGTCCTGCATCCGGCGCATCGCGACCAGGGGACGTGACTCATCGAGCTGAAGATCGTTGTAGGTCAGGAATTCATCCGTACCCTTGGAGGCTGTCAGCGTGGCGCTGTTGAGAAGGCCGATCGGCACAAGCTTCTCCCTACGGGCCTTTTCCGCTGGGACCGCCCAGCCGTAGTAGTGGTCCCCGCCCATTCCCTCGAGGACGGTGCCTGATTCCAGAGCAGACTTTGCACGGGCAACGACCTCGGTCGTCACCGTCGTCGATTGGAAGTCGGGGCGTCGGTTCAGCACGGCCTCCGCAATGGACAGCGGGGCCTCGATCGAGGCAATGTGCCACGGCCTGTAGAACAGATAGTACGGTCCCTTGCCGAGCTTCAGGTAGTCCAGCTCATGGGTCACGACATCGCTTTCTGACTTCACGATGACGAAGACACCTGGAGCCACGTCACCGGTCACGTATTCGACTACGGGCCCATCGGATTCGAGGAACCCGCCGTCCGTCACCGGAATGAGCTGCTCTGCCAACTCCGCAACGTTCACCTCGCGACCGTGCATGCCCTCCACCTCCACCGGGAATCCCGTCGCGTTCGACAGGGCTGCCATCTCGAGCTGGGTTTTGGTGCCGTCGGTGAACTCGGTGAGCATGCGCGGGTTCATGTTCTTACGAGCAGCCTCAGCCTCGTTGTCGGCGGGGACCGAGTGTGGCCGGTTGGGATTGTTCTTGCCCTTGCCTGCACTGATTACGGTCAGACCGAGATCTTCGGCGTATTCGACAAGCTTTAGGCACTCCACGGGCTCGTCGCCGCGACAGATGGTGTAGACCGAGTCACCCGCGTTGGCCATGCGGCTGAGCAGCGGCCCCACCGTGATGTCAGCCTCCACTGTCATCAGAGCAACGTCCATCTTCTTGGTGATGCACGTATAAGCGATGAGCGCTGCGATTTCCGGAACGCCGGAGACCTCCAGCACGATATCCAGATCGAGTTCGGGAAGCATCAGCCCATCGCTGAGTGCGACAGGCCGCTCCTCGGCCACTGCGCAGTGCGCCGCATCCAATTTGGATCCGGCGTTGACAATGTCGGTCAGACCAGCGTTCTCGAGTGCTGCGACTGCCTTTTCCGGGACGATGTCCGCGACGGCTGCGACCGTCATGCCCGGTGTCTGACAGATCTGCGCGATCAGACCCGAACCCATTTGGCCGGCACCGACGACTCCGACGCGGATCGGCCTGCCGGTTTGCTCGGTGCGTCGGCGGAGTGCTGCTGAGTAACCCATGGTGGTGGTTCCTTTCGAGGCGGAAGAAAACTACGTGTTCGCGAGATTGCGCCGTTGCGGGCGCACTGCAGCGCGCTGACGCTTGGATCGGCTGGGCTGCTTGGGGGTGGGAATCTGCTGGAGCGCGTGCTCGACCGCAGCCTTCAGATGCCGGGAGCGAGCGCGATCCACGACGGTAGAGACTGGGCCGAGCAGCGTGGGCTGCCGACGGAAGCGGCTGAAGACCGTTCGCCCCGTCATCGCGCGCGCCCAGACGACTTCTTCTGCCGTCGGGTCGATAACCAGGACGACGATTGCCCCACCGGTGAACGAGCGGTTCTTGCCGGAGACGAGAACATCGGTTGCGTTCCTCGACTCAGCGATTGCAGTGCGGAGGGCGGCGTTGTAACGCCGCGCCTGCAGAGTGGAGAGGACGGCTCCGAGGAGCATCATCCCGATGAGCAGAGCGGGAAACTGCCAACCGATGTCCACTGTTCACTGCTCCGTGAAGCTGATGCGGGTGCCGACGGCAGGGGTCACGGGATCTGCACCAGAGGCGAGGATGGCCCCCGGCAGAAGCTCCTGATCGGGCTGGTTCACGTAGACGACGACATGGCCGAGCTCGGTGAGGTTGCTGTTAGCGATCTCGCCGACTTCGTCGATGGTGTAGCGCTCGTCGCCGACGAGGAACACATCGCCGGGCGCGATGTCGCGAGCCGCGCTGCTCGCGTCCCTGTGCACGATGCTGACGTCGGCGAGGGCGGGTGGGACCGGTTCGCCGAAGAGGATGAAGACACCGGCTTCGAACATGTCCTGGGCGTCCGAGCCGATGCTGCTGACTGTGGTGGTCCAGAGAGCGGACATGGGTTCTTCTCCTTAGGTGTTGATTGATGCGGGGTGATTGGGGCAGCAGTGGTTCAGAGGAGGAGCGACGCGAAGTACGCAATGACCACAGCAATGGGGGAAGTGAGGAGGCGAGTGAAAAGGATGGCCGGAACGCCCACGGAGATCGTCTCGGGCTTCGCTTCTCCGAGTGATAGACCTACGGGGATGAAGTCGGCTCCGACCTGGCCGTCGATGGCGAAGAGAGTGGGCAGGGCGTAATGAACCGGGAGTGCTCCCGCACCGATCTGCGTCCCCATCAGGACACCCACCACCTGCGCGATTGCGGCGCCGGGGCCGAGGATCGGGGAGAGAAACGGCAGAGCAACGATCGTGGACAGGAGGATGAGTCCGAACGGGTTCTGTGCGAGCGGAGTGACCGCGTTGGCGATGAGCTCTGAGATCCCCGTGTAGTTCACGAACCCGATCAAAAGGCCGACATAGGCCATGAAGGGGATGACGGTTTTCAGGATGATATCTAGTGCCTGCCGCCCCGAGGATAGCAGGGTGTTGATGATATAGCCGATGGCATTGCCGAAGGCGACGACAATGCCGGTGGCGCCCTTTGGGCGCGCAGCCGTTGCCGCGGGAGCCGCGGTCGATGCGGTTCCGGTTCGGCCTGCGTTTTGGTCCCCAGTAGCATCGGCAGCTACGGCGGGCTCAGCATCGGACGCGGAGGATTGGGCACCCGAATTATTCGCCGGGGGAGCAGTGGGACCGTCCGCCTGCGTGACCTGTTTGAGGCCGACGTCCGAGACGAATATATCCTCGGTGATGAACCGCTCGAGCGGACCGCCGGGGGATCCGGGAAAGACGTCGACGGTCGGAATGCGCTTCTTGGGGTAGACGCCTATCCGTGCTGTACCGCCGCAGTTGATGACGGCCGCCATCACCTGTTCATCGGGAATGTGGTTAGTGAAGCCATCCACGACCTTCGCGCCACTGAGGTCCGCCATCTTCTGTGCGACCGGATGGATACCTCCACCCGTGACCGAAATAATCGTGTCCTTGCCCTCGGCTGGGGTGATGACGAAACCGGGGCCCCAGCCGGAGCTGCCTTTGCTGATTCGAATGGATGAGTAGCTCATGCTGCACCGCCCTGGAGTTCGCCTCGTGCGTAGGCCTCGTCGTATTTCTTGAAGGTCTCTTCATGGCCGCCGCGCTTGATCAGCATGGCGGTCATCCACTGGGTCGCAATACCGCGGATAAGGATTACCACGATGCCCACAAGGAAGTAGAGCGCCGCCAGCGGTGCGTACTTCTCCGGCGCCACCTGGAGGACACCAGCGGAGACACCGGTCCACACGAAGATCTCACCGGCATTGGCGTGGGGGAACAGGCCGGTAACAGGATGGACAAACGACACTGCGGCGTCGTAGAAGGCCGGCTTGTATCGTTCGGGAAGGAAGCGTCCGAACGTGTAGGCCATCGGGTTCGTGAGCAGTAGTACCGAGAGGACCGGCATAATGGTGTAACGGGTCAGCGCCCAACGGCCGGCCCAGCGCACTGCACGGGTGATCCGGTCCTCGCCGATCCAGGTAGTGACCGCGTACATGAGGGTAAGCATCACCATGAGGAGGGGAAGAACTCCGGTGACGAGCCCAATAAACGAATCGGCGGCTTCTTGGAATAGGCCGATGAAGTGCTCGGCCACCCAGGTGATGGCCTTCATGATGGGATTGTTGTCCACGACGACTCCTTTGTTCTGCGTGGAGGGGGCAGCACCGGTTGGCCCCAGTGATGGGGGGGGAGCCGGAGCTGATTGGGAAACTGCTTGGTCAGTCTCCCGAGACGATGATGTGGCAGGTGCGTTGCCGCGACCGACTGCGGTCGAAGTCAACGAAGAAGACGTACCCGGTGGTACCGAAGCCCGGCTTGCCGTCGATCACGGCGAAGACTTCGCTCGACCCGAGGATGCTGGCTTTGATATGGGCATCGGCGTTCAGAAGCTGGGACCTATCGCCATCAGGGAGGTAGGTCGCGGCCTCCGGCCATGACTCCACCGCCTGGAAATGCGCTTCGCCGGGGTAGGCGTAGCCGTGCGCCGGGGGAAAGTCGTTCTGGGCGGGGACGATCTTCGTCAGAGCCGCGTTGAGGTCGTTCTGAAGGTCGTCGTTTCCGTTTGACGCCATATCATGGGCGAACTCGTCAAAGTAGACAGCGCAGGTCGTGTGAGGGGAAATGACAGAGCAGGTTCCCGTGGTGATGCCGGAGTCAGCGATCGCGGCGCGCACCTGATCGGTGACGTCGATGAAGGAGGGGTCGCCTCCTCGTGACGTAACAGTGGTGGAAGTGATGGTGGTCGTCATTGTGATTCCTCTCGATCCGTTTATCGTGCGAGTGTCTGATTCAGGGCGGCGGAGAAGGCGAAGATGTCCTCGCGGACGGCCTCGCGGGCCCGAGCGGCCAGATCGGAGAACACAAAAGTCTCATCATCTGCGGCGAGGGGGCGGACTGCTTCAAGCGCGGCTTTTGCGGCATACGTGTAGTAGTTGACCTTGCGGACTCCCTGCTTGATCGTCTCGCGGTATTCCTTGATGGAGAGGCCCGAACCGCCGTGCATGACCAGTGGAACACCGGCTGCGTTGCGGAGCTCTGCGATGAGTCCGTAGTCGAGATTCGGCTTTTGCCGGTAAAGGCCGTGAACAGTTCCGAACGATGCAGCCAGACTGTCCACGCCGGTGCGGCGGACGAACTCAGCGGCTTCCTCGGGGGTGGTGTAGAGCGACGCATCGGCGAGGCCCTGGGAAGGGTCGCCGTTCTCGTTTCCGCTCATCGCCCCGATTTCTCCCTCGACCGCTACACCGCGTTCATGCGCCATTTGCACAACCCGGCTGGTCACCTCCACATTGTCCTCAAAAGGGAGAAGAGATCCGTCGATCATGCACGAGTTGAAGCCCATGTCGAGACCGCGGGCGATGTAGTCGATGTCCTCACCGTGATCGACATGGACCACGAACGGAGCTGACGAGCGCTCTGCCAGGGTGACCATGGCGGGACCGATCTCATCGATGCCCACGTACTTCTCATGGGATTGGGCGAACGACAGGATGATTGGGGTATTGGTCTCCTCGCCGACGTCGATCGCGGCGAGGAGAAGCTCGAAGAACGGAGTATTTACGGCGGCGAGGCCGCACTCGTTCTGTTCGGCGTATGCGTACGCTTCTTTCATGGAGATGAGCATGGTGCTGTCCGTTCCAATTGGTCGTTAAACGTGACGGGAATCGACGATTGCTTGGTACATTTCAGTAAGGATCTGCTCCCAACTGGGGTGCCGGATGATGCCGCTGGTGCCGCCGGACCCATCGGCCCCTTGAGCCATCACTCGAGCCACGTCCTCCCCGCTGCTTACCCCAGCTGCCTGGATCACGAGGATCGTCGGGTCCACATCCTTGACGATCGCCGTGGTGCGTTCGATGTAGTCACTTGCGTCCATCGCGCCTGTTCCGATCGCGCTCGTCGGCTCGCAGATCATCGCGTCAGGTCCGAGATGGGCGACAGCGCGACACTGAGCATCGGAGTCGGCACAGACGATGGTTGCAAGCCCCACTTCACGAGCCCGCTCGAGCGTGGCGTCGAGGACAGCGAGATCCAGGGGATGCTCAGCGTGATTGAGCACGACGGCTTGGACGCCGGCGTCCGCCAGGTTTTCCGGGAGGATGTGCCCCATGCCGCGACCCGGTGTGATCGGGTCCATATGCTGGGCCGTCACCGTGAGATGCGAGGTTTCGTCAGCAATCAGCCGGAGGTCCACATGCTGGGCGGTGAACAGAGTGGTGATTCCGAACTTCTTGGCGAGGCCATTTGTTATCTGCGCGAGTCGGAGAGTATCTGCGCTCTGCAGGTAGGCCTTCGGATTGACGATGAGCAGAGGGCCGCTGAGCTTGGTAGTGGGCATCTTTGCGCCTGCTTTCGGGAGTGACCATGCACCTACAGCGCATTAAATTGCAGCAGTGGTGCAACAAGTTGTGCATGTCACTCTACGACGTGCTGTGACGTTCGGCAAGCCCCTTCGACGACTACCGGCCAGTAGGGGCCGAAGGGCGATGTAATCCTTGTACTTGCGAGGCTGTGACGGGACTTTGGTAACGGTTGATGGGCAGGGTTCCGAGGGATGAATGCAATGCTCTGTGCCTGCAGGCAGGGCGCCGTCGGTCAGTGATGCGCTCGTCAGTGCGTGGGCTGCGTCACCGGGGAGCCGGGGTAGATCGTCTGCTCCACCACCCCGATCTCCACGTCTTCGAGGGAGCGGCCGCGCGTGTCCGGCAGGTTCTTCAGCAGCACGATCGCGGCGATCGCGTTGATGACGGCGAAGCCGGCGAACAGGGGCGTGAGCCCCACCGCGGAGAGCAGCGTGGGGAAGGTGAGGGCGATCAGGCCGTTGGTGAGCCAGCCGCAGAGCGCGGAGATCCCCATGCCGAAGGCGCGCACCCGCAGCGGGAACGCTTCGGACAGCCACACCCAGGTGATGACGTTGAGGAACGTCTGCATCGACCCGACGAACAGCACGATCAGGGCGAGCATGATGAACGGCCGCGCCGGGTTGTCAGCGGCGAGGACGGAGGAGAACACGGCGATGAGGGTGTGGCTGAGTGCCACGAGCGTGCACCCGGTGACGAACGTGGTGCGCCGGGAGATCCGCTCCATCATCCACAGGGCGATGAACGCGCCGATCACGCCGATGATGCCGGGGCCGAGGTTCGCCACCAGCGCCGCCTGCTCACCGAACCCGGATTCGGTGAGGATGATCTGCCCGTAGTAGAGGACGGAGTTGATGCCGGTGAGCTGCTGGAAGGACGCCACACCGATGCCGACCAGCAGGATCCGCCAGAACCACGGCCGGCGGAGGACGGTCCGGGTGGTGATGCGGCGGGCATCGGCGCGTTCGCGCTCGAGGGTGGCGCGGATGTCCGCTGCTTCGGCGTGCGCGCGCTCGCGGGGGCGGATGCTGGTGAGGACCTGGACGGCGTCGTCGTAGCGGCCACGACTGATCAGCCAGCGCGGTGATTCCGGCATCCGCAGCATCCCGGCGAACAGCACGATCGCGGGGACGGCGGCGACGGCGAGCATCACCCGCCACACCCAGTCAACATGGCCGAGGGCGGTGCCGAGGGCGGCGTTGACGGCGAACGCGGCGAGCTGACCGACCACGATCATGAGTTCGTTGCGGCCGGAGTAGGAGCCGCGGACTTCGTACGGCGCCATTTCCGCGAGGAACACGGGCACCACGGTGGAGGCGCCGCCGACGGCGAGGCCGAGGATGATGCGGCCGGCGAGGAGGACTGCGAGGCCGGGCGCGGCGGAGCAGGTGAGTGCGCCCGCGATCAGGAGCACTGCCAGACCCAGGATGGTGGTGCGGCGGCCGACGGCGTCCGAGATGCGCCCGCCCACGAGCGCGCCGGCAGCCGCTCCGAACACGAGGGAGGAGGTGACGGCGCCCTCGGTGACCGCGGTCAGGCCGAGTTCGTCGCTGAGGGGGAGGAGGGCACCGTTGATGACGCCGGTGTCGTAGCCGAAGAGGAGGCCGCCGAATGTGGCGACGAGGGCGACGAGGCCGAGCCGCTTTTCGTGCGGGCCGGACGTCAGGGGTGGAAGGCGGCGCGCGGAAGCGCTGGAGGACATCGCGGAGGGACTCCTTGAACCGTGAGGGCCGCGCACTCGCCCTCTATTGGGTCAGGTGCGCTGACGGGGCAACGGATCAAGGGTAGTCGGTGGGGCGGGCGCGGCCGATGGCCGAGGCCGACGGGTGCCGCCGGCCGACAGTTGCCGCACCTGATTGAATCGGCATCGGGTGGCGAAATCGACTCAGCGCCGACGGGTCTCCTCCGCCAATCGGGCCATGAGGATACTGAGCTCGTCATCCGACATGCCCGTCAGATCCGTGGTCTTCTGCTCGAACTGGACCTTCTTCATGAGCTCACGTGCCACCGTACGGACCGGTTCGCCCCTTTTGGATTCGAGTTGCAGCTGCCGGGCGATGGCGTGGACCAGCTCGTGGTTCACGGACAGATTGCGCTCCATGATGCCGACCAGCTCGGATTCGTTGAGTCCCAGGTCTTCCAGGTCCGCACCGTCGAAGACGACTTCGCGCAGGTACGGCCGATACAGCGCATTGCGTCGCCCAGATGCATAGCGCTGCACTTGGAGTGAGCCTCTGTCGTCTGCCGGGAACCGGCGGACGACGTACTCGGGCAGCACGACTATGCACAGGTACGGCCACACCTCGAGGCGCGCGGCTTGATCAGGGCAGTGCCGTGCGAACCAGTCCTGAAGAATCTTCCCCGCTTGAACGTCGAAGAGTGAGTTCCACTTCTTCGCTTGAAGCGGCTGAGAATCCAAATGCGCGATGATGTTGCGGAACCGCCCTCGGAGCTCGACGAGGAAGCGGGTCGGGACAGGGTTGCCAGTGCTGGGCAGCTCGGTGAGATCGGTGAGGAAGCCGTCCGGTGGAGTAGGCGTGGTCCTCTCAGCGAGCTCCGCCTCGAGTCGTTGCAGGGCGGTGCTCACACCCCCTGGTTTGAACTGGGCGAGGACGTAGTTCATGCTCCAGCTCCTTCTGTCTGATAGAAGGCGGCCGCTTCACGGCACTGCTCAATGACACGCAGGGGCTCATTGCGGACCATCGTGATTGCTTCCATCAGGTCTGAACACCCAATCTGATGCGCAGTGAAATGTGCCAGTGCCGCGAAGCTGGTGTGATCAAGCGACGCCTGGTCATTGGGAGGAGGTACCGCGCTGATTCCGGACAGTTCTTCTGCTTGTGAGACGACACCGAGGAACACGTCTGCTTGGATGAGCTGGTACAGGTGGACCGGTGCGTCCCCGGCAGCGATCTGCTGGGCTTCAGGGAAGTCAGAGTTGAGGAGCAAACGAACACTTGAGTTGGTGCTCCAATGAAACTCCATGCCCGGGGTGAACTCGATGAGCCACGGAACACGAGGGCGATCGGTGTTCATGAACGAGACTGCAGTTGTGGGGAAGCCATCGAACTGCATGTCCAGCGTGTAGACGGTCGGATCTGACGACCACAGTTTGGCTCGGGGATGAACGTCCAAGGACTTTCCGGAGGTGAACGTTCGTCCAGGCCCGATGATCCAGGCCTGCACTGCCAGTTCGCCCGCGAGGACTCCCCCCGATGATGACACGGTGCACAGGGCTTCCCAGGTATCTCCGTTGGGGGTGAATTTCGATCGCTCGATCCATCGCTGACGGGCGGGGAGGCAATCGGCCACAGCGACGAGCTCGATCGCTTCGTCCTCGCCGATCTCGGTCTCCGACCAGAACGACGCGTCGATCTCAGCACTGACTTCAACGGACACTTCTGTTCCCGCGGACCAGCGGTCGTTCAGCTCCTCGGGATCCTCGGTCGGAGCAAGGAGCCGCTGCTCCACACGGACACTCCCGGGGGACGGGCGTAGGAAGGGGAAGGTCTCAATGCTCGCCATGACGCACCTCCGGAGTGAGATCAGCTCGGACCGCCCGCCGGGATTCGCCCGTGAATTCGACGAACCAGTCAGTTGCCGGCGGCACGATAGCCACTGATTGGTCATCTGGCAGAGCGTTTCGGTACCAGGTCGGCTTCAGATGGCGCAGACTGAGTGCTTCAGTGACCCCGTCGCTTCCGACCAGGGACGCTTTGAACTTCACCCGGGTGTCTCTATCGGTGCCGTCCACACGGAAGCGGACCCGTATACGTGGGCGCCCGAACTCGTCAGCACCGATCGGCCCTTGGTCGAGGATCCGAACAGCAGCACTGCGCTTCTTAGGAGAGGAACCGGGGCCTCGCCTGCTCGGTGTCGACGCTCGGGGGTCCAGGATCGGGGCGGGAGGCAGAATCGTTGTCAGCCGATGAGAGAGGGTGCCGGTGGTCAACTGAGTCTGCGTCCCGCCGGGTTCCTCGACTGCCTGGGGCGCCAGAGTATTTTTGAGCGCCTCCTGCACTTTTCGCTGGGTGAAGCGGACCAGGAGCCGAACGTCGTTGTCAGCGGCGTTCTGCACCCAGGCATCGTGTGCGGGAGGTTCAGCGCGCGCGTAAACAGGGTCCGCCGATTCAGCGGCCTTGTAGACGGCCAGCCAGTGAAGTCCTCCCTTCGGGATGATGCCTGCTCCCCAGTTCTCAGTCGCTACCACCAGTTCGGCTTGGCCCCGCATCAGAGCGACTGCGTCGAGTCCGCCATGTTCTGCATAGGGATTGAGGTCGTCCCAGTCCTCCAGCTCCAACACCTCTGGGTCCCATGTGACGATCGCGAGGTGCCCGATGATGCCCATGCGGTTGCGTGTATACCGCACGTCGTGAAGGCGGACTCGTGCTGAACGCGGCCGAGCGAATCGTGCAGTGCCTCCGCTGCGCTCGCTTCGAATACTGTTGAGTCCGTAGCCCCAGAGGCGCAGAGCATCGTCGTCGCCCAGGTCGAGAGCGATCTCTTCGCCGTCGAAGAAGGCCTCAATCGTCATCGGCGGCGACGATTCGCCGGGGGGCGTGATCAGCTTTGGCCAGAGGTGCCTGCGAATGGCTGAGGCGATCAGTGCTTCGAGGTCGGGTGGTTCCTCGATCGAACAGTCATCGTCATCCAGCTGTTCGGCGCTGGGATAGTCGGGCGCGAGGATCAGCATCGACGTACCGGTCTCGTACTCCGTGAAACCGCGTTCGAAGAGCATGTTCCCGAGCTTCTCAGCCTCGACCCCAGTGAGGGGGAGTGCGGACTGGTCAGAGCGGATGCCCCACCAGTGTCGGCCGGTGTATTGGGTCCCGTCTCTGCTGTAAGAGTCCTTGAAAGCGGTTGCGATCAAGCGATGTTCGTACTGCCCGAAAGCGAGTCGGATACGGGTCCAGAAGATGACTGTACCGACTCGGCTGTAGCGGAAGGCCGCTGTCTTGCCGAAGCCGTATGTTCCGCCCGTGCTCGTATTGTCCCGAGCGACCCCCAGCTTGGAGATCATGTTCTGGTAGTTTGCGCTCTCTCCCTTGCGCACGGGCCTCAGATCCGTCGGGCCATCGAGTCCGGTGGTCCCGCGGTCGTAGATCTCCAGGGCCTCGAAATCTCCTCGGTTCAAGAGCCGGCTCAGCTCCTGATCGGGGTAGTCGCGGAAAAGCACTCCAAGTTTTCGGCGGAGATTGAAACCCAGGAACCTGGCACGGACTCCGTAGAGGGGTCGCGAGTTGCGCCGGCGTGCATCCCAACTGTTCTGTGCAGTTTCTCTGATCAGCAGTTCGAGCGAGGAGAGATTGGACTTTCCCAGCATGCGGTCGCTGCTGGAACCGTCAATGTCCCCCTGTGTGAAGGGCTTCGCGTACCAGTCCAGGGGTCGCACGGTTGCACCGGAGTCAGAGCTCATGAATGACACGTCGCACGTCCCCTTCGTTGAGTTCGTTTGGGCAGGCATCGAGGTGCAGCGTATACGCGACCCGATCGACCCCCTTGAGGGCCTGAGGAGAGAGCCGGCTCTCTCGAAGCCCCGGGAAGTCTGAACCGACGTGGAAGACGCGCCCGGAGAGGATATGGAGCCGGATCTCGCTATCGGAGAAGAGTGGCTCTTGGGAGTCACAGCGCTGCTCGAGCATGTCGACGCTGATTCCCCTACCGTCCAGCTCCTCGATCAGATCAGCGAGAGTACGTCCCGCCGTGGACTCCTCCAATCTCATTGCGAGAAGGTGCAGATCCCCCGATGGAGGAGGATCCAGCTGCCGCAGCCCATGGATCGTCACCGTCGAGGCTTCGTTCGTGTAGCCCTTCACCTCCAGCGCGTTGGTTCGGCTGAAATCATGGCGGTGACCTTCGGGACCTCGCCATGCGTGCAGGGCTGCGTCCGGGTCCTGTTCGGCCATGCGGAGCAGAACCGTCAGCTCGGCGAACAGCCCGATGACTGCTTGCCGATCCACAGAACGGTTCTCCAATCGGAGAGCCTTCCTCCAGCTGGCCAGAACTCGATTCAGTTCGATGTAGGCATCGACCCCGGACTCACCGACGCTGTCCAGCATCTGCCCGATGAGGGTGAAGAACGTCCGGTACAAGCGCTGATGCGGGCAGGAGACGTCCAGTCGCGTGACGGTTTCCCCGTCCTCTCTCAGCTCGCGCCACTGATGCGGCAGGACGGCTCCGACAGGGATGTCGGGCCGTGTGCGGCCGCGAGGGAGCTTGACGAGCAGGTGGGGATCTCCGTTCTCATCCCGGGACAGCTTGACCTCATCGGCACGCAGCCCCGGCCCAATCCGAAAGCTGGCTGGCGTCCCGTGGAGGTCCTGGACTTCGAGCCGCGCCCATGCGTTCTGAACCCGTTCAAGTCCTGATTCTGAGGGGGCACTCACGGTTCCGGCACTTCCGCATCGCCCTCGGTGTCTTCGAATCCTTCGGCACGCTCATCGACGAGCTCGGGCAGTTCAACCGCGAGGTACTCGTCAAGGCTCTCACCGGGGACCGGTGGGTAGACGAGACCGAGGCCAATGATGTGGTTGCCCTCCATGGCCTCGCCGTCTTGGTGGGGCTTGAAAGTCATGCTCTCGCGGATGTCTGCTGACCTCTTCTGAGGCTGCGAGTCTTTGTCGACCAGGTACAGGATGATGAGGCCGGTATCCGGCAGGATCTCTTCGCGCAGGCCCTTCCATCCACGAATGGAGGATCCCTTGCTGTTGGCCAGAGCCGACTTCAGCAGTTCGGCGTTCTGGTTGTCGAGTTCGCCGTTCGCGCTCAGGATCCGCAGGTCGCCGATGAGGTCCTGCTCAGACATGAGCGCACCGATGTTCACCACGTCGGCACCGGGTCCAGCCGTCCGGGCGATTTCGTCCCGGGACCACCGCTCGCTCCTGAACGGTGCGCGGCTCACTGTTTTCACTGTGATCCCTGAACCCAATGAGTGCTCGGTGCCGCGTCCCCCGACGACCAGAATGTTCCAGTTCTTTCCGGTTCCGTGGGCCTTCAACCAGGTCTCCATGGGGCTTGCCTGCAACCAGCGCTCCACTGGCGACACCCAGTACTGATGAAGGAAGTCGATCAGATTGTGGTGCTCGACGCCGGTGATCAGCGTGGTTCCCGAGCGTACGGCCGCCGTGCCGTGCAGAATGCGGCCGCCGGCTGCGAGCGAGCGTGCAAGCAGATCCCGGGCCGCCTCCTGCGAGCGGGCGGAGCCTTCTGGTGAGCGATCGAGATAGATCGTTTGGCGGCGGGTTCCGCCGAGCCCCGCTTGAACGACGACGCCCTCAGACATCTTCCCCTTCGAAGTGATGGCAAGGCGACCAGGATGGAGCAGAATCTTGGCTGCGAGCTCCTTCGGAGTTCGGCTCGCTCGGGACATCTCATCGATGTCCTCACGCAGCTCCCGTTCAACGCGGGCAAGATGCGCGAACTCGTCGAGTAGGCCTGGGGCAACCCAGACGCGCACGAGGTCCGCGTAGCCCGGCCGGAAGCCGAACCATCGCCCCATCTGCAGAAGGGTGTCGTAGAGGTTGGAGCTGCGGAGGAAGTACGAGACGCACAGCCCCTCGAGCGTCAGACCTCGCGAGAGGGTGCCGCCGCCGATGGCGATGACCGTTTCCGGCCCCTCACCTGTGTAATCCAAGCGGTCGTCCGACAAGCCGTTGTCCACCTTGACCGACAGATCGCTGAGGACAGACTCTGTCTTGTGCCACACGTCCTGCCAGGTCGGCATGGCCTCGTGCCGCCCCAGGATCTGACGAATGATCTCGGAGCGGGGGGACTCCTCGTCGAAGACCGAGCGGAACTCCCCTTCTTCGGACGGCAGGTCGTTCGCGAGTCCGACAACGTATTCCTTCACGGCATCTTTGAGGCGGAAGTGGGCTCGAACGCGGTGGGAGGTGTGGACCAGCATCGATGCGTGCGTGTCGTCGCCACTGCGCAGACGGCGGATCGCAGTCGAGAGGACGAACCAGATGATCGCACGCTGCAGGGTGTCGGGGATCTCTGGGTCGTAGGCGTCGATGTTCTTGCCGGTGACGGTCAGTTCAGCGGCTTCGTGGTCAGGGACCTCGGTGGAGAGGTGCGCGGCAAGGTCGTCCTCTGCGTCGGCTGTCTGGGTGGTGTTGAAGAATTCGTCGGAACCCAGATAGCCGTCTGGCTTGGGCAGAGAGAACGCGAAGTCGTCAGGGTACAGCCCTTGCGGGTCCGCTGGATTCATCAGCAGGTTGGCGAAGGGGGTCGCGGTATAGGCAATGTACGAGCCAGTGGGGATGAACCCCCAGATCTCTTGCAGAAGTCGATGGATCGTTGAGAGGACGTCACGCTCGCCAGTGGAGTTCGGCGATGCCTGGTCGGCTTCGTCATCGATGATCAGCACGGCGCGCCGGCGGAGCAGGTTGCTGTGCGACTCGTTGAGACTGTGCAGGAAGTCCCGCAGGTTCTCGAGGCGGCGTTTGTTCTTCTTGACGACGAAGACGAGGCAGTTCTCCCGGCTGCCAAGGCCGGCGACTCCCGAGATCGCGCCCACATCGCGTTCTTTGTCTGTGCCGGGCAACCAGGCGAAGTTCTTGATATCGGCTCGGTTGAAGCCGAGGTCGTTGTCGAGGCGCGCCTGAGTCTGCTGGCGCAGGTTCGAATGCATGCCAGCGAGCACGATGACGATGCGATACCCCTCATCGACTGCTTTCGCGATCAACCCGGCGTAGTTGGCGGTCTTACCCGACTGAACGTGGCCGATGACCAGTCCCTTCGCCTTGTCGCCCGGCGTGAGAGGGTTGGCGGCGAGTCCGAGGATCTTCGTCGTCGTTTCGTCAATCGTCCCGACTGCGGCTTCAGGGAGGTTCTCTTCGATCACCGATCGGTACGACGGCCAAACCCCGCGGTGGCTTCTGGGGCCGGAGTACCACTGTTTGCGGCGCTGAGAGTCGACGAGCGCCGTATCAGCGTCGACAACAGGAACGGCTTCCCGTCGCTGTTGATCGAGATGGTCACGCAACTCCTGTGCAAAGTTGGATCGAGTTCGGCCCACCATGCGAATGGCCCTGTTCCATTCGTGCCCGCCCTCAGTAGGGTCCTCTGCCCTGCTGATGCGTGCCTCGAAGGCGTCGAGTGCATCCTCGAAGCTGTCCTCTTCATCGTCGAAGTACAAAATGCTCACCTCTGCTCGGGACGCCTCTCATCGTATGAGGGGCGAAATGCGATGCGCTCAGGACATTTGTACTGCCTCGATCACTGTTTGCGCCACTTCTCGCGGGTCGTCGTGCTCCCAGAAGCGGAGAGGCTGCCATCCCGCCTCGAGCAGAGCGGCATCAGTCTCGGTGTCCCGCTCCTGATTGCGGCGGATCTTTTCGGTCCAATAATCGGTGTTCCTCTTGGGAAGGACGTAGTGCTCGGGACATCCATGCCAATAGCAGCCGTCGATGAACACGGCGATCTTCCGTCTCGTGAAGACGATGTCAGCCCGTCGGCGCTTCAGGGTGGCAAGGGGCGGGTAGTCCACCCGGTAGCGCAGGCCTGCTCGGTGGAGCAGCGCCCGAACCTTCAACTCGGGTAGGGTGTCGCGGCGGCGGTTCGCCCTCATCGTCAGCCGGGCGTGCTCGTCTGACGCCGGTGGGGCCTGCCTGGGGTTCATTCCGTCACGATATCCCCATGGGAATGGCCGAGGGGCAGCGGAAAATCTCGTCGCGCGGTATGCTGCTTGAACCGGTCTGTCGTGGAGGGCGAGGTGCTGTGAAGACCTACCGTTTGGGCGAGATGTTCAGCGGCCCCGGGGGTATTGCGCTTGGAGCGCACGAAGCCTCGAAGAAGAGCAGTGGCTCTCGGATCCTGCACTCCTGGGCCCTCGACTATCATCCGGAGACCACCCGGACCTACGCCGCGAACATCAAGAACCCCGATGGTTCTGCACCTGACGTGCGCACAGCTGACGTCCGGCAATTCGACCTGACCACAGTGCCGGAGCACGACGCCTTCGCCTTCGGGTTCCCCTGCAACGACTTCAGCAGCGTCGGTAAGCGCAAGGGCCTCGATGGTGACTTCGGAGCGCTCTACACCTATGGCGTCCAGGCGCTGGCTCTGCACGAACCGGAATGGTTCCTGGCCGAGAACGTCAGCGGTCTTTCGCGTGCGAACTCCGGCACCGCGTTCGGCAAGATCCTCTGGGCCCTGAAGAACCCGGTGGCGGCTGCGAAGACCGAGACGGCCTTCGTCGAAGCATATGCAGACCGCATCGACGGTCTGAACGACAGCCTCGAGTACGAGCTCGTCTCCCATCTGTACAAGTTCGAGCAGTACGGAGTGCCTCAGGCCCGCCACCGCATCTTGGTGGTCGGCATCCGCAAGGATCTGCTGCCGGCTGGGAAGCCGGGTTTCAAAGTGCCGGCTCCGACCACACCGAACCTGCCACAGCAGACCACCGCCCGCGAGGCGATTGAATGTCCGGAGATCAATCCGGAAGCGTTCAACCACGAGCTGCCCAAGCACCAGCCTCAGGTGATCGAGCGTCTCAAGCTGATCCAGCCGGGGAAGAACGCGTTCAACACCGAATACGGGAGCGATGGTCAGCAGTGGAAGCTCAACGTCAAGGGCGCCACCCTCAGCAACATCTACAGGCGCCTCGACCCGAAGCGCCCCGCTTACACAGTGACCGGCTCCGGTGGCGGGGGCACGCACATGTACCACTGGGAGGAGCACCGGGCTCTGACGAACAGGGAACGCGCACGCCTGCAGACCTTCCCTGACGACTTCGAATTCATGGGTGGGCGTACGGCGGTGCGGCGTCAGATCGGCATGGCAGTTCCGCCGGTTGGGGCGGAAGCCATCATCACTGCGATCCTGAAGACCCTCGACGGTGAGCTCTACGACGTCCTGCCCGCGGGCCCATCGATCAACTCGGCTGCGCTCATCCGCGAATACGAAATCGCCCAGAAGGACGCGACTCAGCAGCTCTTCAGCTGAGGGGACGCGCCTCCTCGAGCAGAGTCCGCGACAGGTCAGTCCTCCGTGAGGATCTTCCGCAGCACCGCGTGCTCCGCGAGGTAGCCGTCGAGCAGCTTCCGGCCCAGCTGCGGGGACTCAATCAGCGGGTGCTCACTGAACCCCAGCCACGCCTCGCGCTTCGAGCCGGTCAGCGCAGCACGCATAATGCGCCGCTCCGCCGCCCGCTGCCGCGCCATCAACCCCAGTTGGTCCAGCGCCACGGGGGAGCGCAGCGGTTCCGGGTGCACACCTGAGCCGTCCACCACGCACGGCACCTCCAGCACCACATCGTCCGGCAGCTGGGGGACGAGGCGCTCGCCGGAACCTGTGGGCGCATTGCCCACATCAAGGATCATCCGCTCTGGCCGGTTCCGCGCAATCGCCGTCATCAGCCGCAGCGCCACTTCCTGGTAGCCGCCGCCGGCCACGTCCTCCTCGCGGCGCTCCTCACCCTCGTCACGGGCCTCAGCCATATAGGTCGCCTCTCGCTCCCGCAGGGCAGACGCCCACACCTCCGCGGCGCGCTCCGCCCCCGCATGGCCGCTGTTTCCGGCCTGCGCCGCGGCCTCCGCTGTGCGGTAGAACTCGCCCTGCTGTTCCAGGAGGAACTCTCCGCGCGTCGCCGGGGCCTCCGTGATCGACCGGACCGCGTCCTCATGGAACAGGTAGTAGAACAGGTACTCGTTCGGCAGAACCTGATGCGCCCGCACCCAGTCGAACCCGACCGTGCGAGCCTCCTCGATCTCCTCCAGCAGGTCATCGCGCTCCAGAATCGCGGGCAGAACATCGCGGCCGCCCACCTCCAGGCCTCGCAGCCATCCCAGATGGTTCAGCCCCACATAGTCGATCGCGCCGACGCTCTCCCCGGCACCCGTCGGCCCACCCAGGCCCGCGGCCTCGGCCACGCGCTGCACCCGTCGGACCAGACCGATCGGGGTATCGCAGATCCCCACCACGCGGTCCCCGAGCACGCCGCGCATCGTCTCCGTGACGATGCCGGCCGGGTTCGTGAAGTTGATCGTCCACGCGCCCGGCGCCAGCTCAGCGATCCGCTCAGCGATATGCCTCATCACCGGGATAGTGCGCAGCGCGTAGGAGAGGCCGCCCGCGCCGATCGTCTCCTGCCCCAGCAGGCCGAGGTTCAGCGCCACGCGCTCATCGACGATGCGGCCCGCCGCGCCGCCCACGCGGATGGTGGCGAACACGAAGTCCGCACCGTGAAGCGCCTCATCGAGGTCCGTGGTCGCCGTGAACGGCAGGCCCAGGTCCAGGCCGCGCAGCACGGAGTCGATCACGCCGAGGCGTTCGGGGGAGGAGTCGAAGAGGACGAGCTCGGTGATGAGGTCGTCGGCCGCGAGGGCCTGGTACACGAGCGGGACGCGGAAACCGCCGCCGCCGAGGATCGTGAGCTTCATAGGGCGTGGACCTCCCGGATCGGCCGCGGGCGCCCCACGCACGGGCGCCCCAGGGAACGCCGTTCACGCTACCACCAGGGACCAGTATCAACGGGGGTGGGACAATGGCACGCACAGACCCCGCTCTGCGGCCCGCGCGGACGCACCGCCCCCGCACCCCGCCCCCACAGAGGAGGAC